>JASHXZ010000186.1 GCA_030043285.1 Xanthobacteraceae bacterium
CAACCGCGCCGCGCCGTTCATCCATCTGGTGCCGGTATTCGGCTCGGCGCTCGCCATTGTCCTTCTCGGCGAGCAGTTCCAGCTATTTCACGCCATCGGCTATGCGCTGGTGTTCGCCGGGATTACGGTCGCGACCAGAAAGTAGAGCGGGTCAGCAATCGACACCTGAAAGCCGGGGAGCGGACGTCGTTTTGCATCGGTAACGGCCATAAGGAGACGTGCTGCCGGCCGTGAATGGATTGGCCGCGGATAAGGCCGGACAAGTCCGGTTAACCAAGCGTAAATGCGGAATTGGTGACCCAACGTTAACCGCGTTCTGCCATAGGCGAGTGTCGGGGCGGCATTGCGCAGGGACCGCATATGGGCATCGGAAGCATCGGCAGCACGCCCTCGTTCTGGCAGCAGGACCAGAGTTACTGGCAGCAATCCCAGTCGAACGACAACACTATTTCAGCCACCGACTCGGTGATCAACGCCATCAGCTCCGCCGAGACGAGTTTGGGCAAGGGTTTGGCCAGCATCGCCAATTCGAGCGCCTTGAACCGCGTCGACAGCCAGATTACGTCGATCGTCCAACAGGCGCTGGGCAGTTCGAGCTCTTCTTCATCGAGTTCATCGAGCTCATCGAGTTCATCGAGTTCATCGAGCGGATCGACCGGCGCCTCCTCCGGTTCGAATTCATCGGCGACCAACACCTCAACCGCGTCACCGGCCACCGGAACCGGCACGGTGGTGCTGACGACCGGCACACCCCTTGCCACGCTCGGAATTCTCCCCGGCGGCACGATCACCATAGGCACCGGCGCCAATACGACGACCTATACCTCGACGGGAACGGACACCGTCGCCGATCTCCTCAACGCCATCAACGTGGACCTGCCGACCAACGCCAATGTGACGGCGTCGCTCAGTGCCAAGGGCCAGCTCGTCATCACCAGCCGGGACGACAAGAGCGCGATTTTCATCGGCGGCAGCGGCACCGACGCCACCGCCATCGGATTCGGCGCCGGCAACAATACGTTCCTGCCCAAAACCGCTTCCAGCTCTTCCACTTCGTCGAGTACATCGGCCAGCGCGACCAGTTCGTCTGCAAGCGGCAGCTCAAGCACCAGCTCTACGGCTGCAAGCTCCACCAAGAGTACCGAAAGCTATACGACAGTCGCCTCGGAGATCGGCAGCAGCGCTGCTTCGGTATTGTCCGACTCCGGTGCAGGCGGCACTCTGGTGGATATGCTGGCCTGATAGCAGCCGGTGCGCCAGCCTTCTGCCTGGCGGCCGCAGGTCACTCGCTCCGATCCGGAGCGCACGCGACGCGCGGGATCTCGCCAAGGTCGAGCCGCAGGTCTTTTTAGAGCATGATGATTTTAGGTCGAGCGACCCGCTCGTCATTGCGAGCGAAGCGAAGCAATCCAGTGCGGCGCCGCCGTTCTGGATTGCTTCGTCGCTTCGCTCCTCGCAATGACGAGATACTGAATCGAGCTAACTTCATCATGCTCTAGAACCGCAGCGGCTTGGCTTGCTGCACCTGCGGCAGCGCGCGCACCTTGGCGAGCAGGTCGGGCGGCAACTCGCCGTCGATCTCGATCAGCGCCACGGCGTTGCCGCCGGGGGCTTCGCGGCCGACATGGAAGGTGGCGATGTTGATGCCGGCTTCGCCAAGCGTCGAGGAGAACTTGCCGATGAATCCGGGCTTGTCGAGATTGGTGATGTAGATCATCGACGGGCCGAACTCGGCGTCCATGCGGATGCCTTTGATGTTGACGATGCGCGGCCGGCCGTCGGCGAACACCGTGCCTGACACGTGCCGGGACTGGCGGTCCGTGGTCACCGTGACGGTCATCAGGCTTTCGTAGTCGCCCTCGGCTTCGCGCCGGGTTTCCTCGACGACGATGCCGCGGTCCTTGGCGATCACCGGCGCCGACACGACGTTGACGTTCTGCAGCATGGGGCGAAGGAGCCCGGCAACCGCAGCCGAAGTCAGCGCCCGCGTGTTCATGCCGGCGACGAGCCCTTCGTAGGCGATCTGCACCTGTTTGATACCGGTTTCGGTGAGCTGGCCGGCGAACGAGCCGAGCTTTTCGGCGAGCGCCACGAAGGGTTTGAGCTTCGGCGCTTCCTCGGCGCTGATCGAGGGGAAGTTGATGGCGTTGGAAATGGCGCCGCGCAGCAGATAATCGGACATCTGCTCGGCGATCTGCAGCGCGACGTTTTCCTGCGCCTCGAGCGTCGAGGCGCCGAGATGCGGCGTGCAGACGACGTTGGGCAGATTGAACAGCGGGCTCGAGGTTGCCGGCTCCTGGGCGAACACGTCGATTGCGGCGCCGGCGACATGGCCGGATTTGAGCGCCGCGGAAAGCGCCGCCTCGTCGACCAGTTCGCCGCGCGCGCAGTTGATCAGCCGCACCCCCTTTTTCATCGCTGCCAATGTCTCGGCATTGACGATGTTGTGGGTCCGTTCGGTCAGCGGCGTATGCAAGGTGATGAAATCGGCGCGCCGCCACAGCTCGTCGAGCTCGACTTTTTCGACGCCGAGATCCAGCGCGCGCTCCGCCGACAAATACGGATCGTAGGCGATCACCTTCATTTTCAGGCCGATGGCGCGGTCGGCGACGATCGAGCCGACATTGCCGCAGCCGATGACGCCGAGCGTCTTTGAGAA
>JASHXZ010000187.1 GCA_030043285.1 Xanthobacteraceae bacterium
ACGCTCGGCCAGAAACGTATCGTCGATGAGAAAGCGGCCGGTGAGCGCGCGCGACGGTGTTCGGAATATCTCATGGGCCGCATCCGCCATGATCTCCGGCTTGCGCGCCATGCGCATGCGCTCCTCGCCGCCGAGCAAATTTTTGATCGCGGCGGTGGCGATGATGGAGCGCGGCCATAACGCGTTGACGGCGATGCCCTTGTCGCGCAGCTCGCCGGCCAGCCCGAGCACCACCAGGCTCATGCCGAATTTCGCCATGCTGTAGGCGGTGTGCGGCACGAACCATTTTTCCTTCATGTCGAGCGGCGGCGAGATCATCAGGATGTGCGGGTTGGCGGCATGCTCCAGATAGGGGAGGGCGTATTTGGACACGAGAAAAGAGCCGCGCGCATTGATCTGATGCATAAGGTCGAACCGCTTCATGTCGGTGTCGACCACAGGCGTAAGCTGAATGGCGCTGGCGTTGTTGACGACGATGTCGATGCCGCCGAAAGTCTGTGCCGTTGCCTCGAACGCCTGCCGCACCGTGGCGTCGTCGCGCACGTCGACGACGAGCGGCAGCGCCTTGCCGCCCGCGCCTTCGATTTCCGCGGCGGCGGTGTAGATGGTGCCGGAGAGCTTTGGATGCGGCTGCGCGGTTTTTGCCGCTATGGCGATGTTGGCGCCGTCACGCGCTGCGCGCAACGCGATGGCAAGACCGATGCCGCGCGAGGCGCCGGTGATGAAAAGCGTCTTGCCGGCGAGCGGTTGCATGGGTGAGGGTGTGCTCATTTGCGGCGCGATAGAAAGGCGGTGAATGCGGCGCGGGCTTCGTCCGATTGTAGCCGTTCGCGAAAGACCATGAGCTCGGTATCGATGCGCCGCACCACCTCGTCAAGCTCGCCGCGCAACAGCGCCCGCGACTGCGCAACTGCGCCGGCCGGCAGCGCCGCGATCTCGCGCGCGGCGGCCATTGCGGTCTCCTCGACCAGCGCGGCCTCCACCACCTCATTGACGAGGCCGGCTTCCTTGGCGGCCGCCGCGGTGAGCGGCCGGCCCATGACCAGAAGCGCGAAAGCCCGGGCGTGGCCCATGCGCCGCGGCCCGAGCAGGCTCGATCCGGCTTCCGGAAGCAGGCCGAGGCGGGTGAACGGGGTGGCGAAGGTCGCAGCCGTTGCCGCGACCACGTAGTCGCAATGCAGCAGCATGGTGGTGCCGATGCCGACGGCAAGGCCGCCGACCGCGGCGACCAGCGGCTTTTCCGTCTTCGCCAGCGCGTGGAGAAATTCGACGGTCATCGGCCGCATCCCGCCGCTTTGCGCCGATTCGAGAAACTCACCGATGTCGGCGCCGGCGCAGAAAGCGCCCGAACCGCCGGCGAGCAGGACGCAGCGGATCGCGGCGCTGTCGTTGGCCTCGCGCAAAGCACGCGTGATCGCCGCATACATCGGCTGCGTCAGCGCGTTCTTCTTCTCCGGCCGGTTGAAGCGGATGACGCGCACCGGCCCATCGTCGGCGATCGCCACCTGATCGGTCGGATTGGTCTGATCGCCCTGATCGGTCATGGGCCCCTCGTGCAACAGGCTGACGGCAAAAATGGGCCAGCACAAGCCCATCGGCCGGAAGGTGGAGCATCAGTAAGAGACATTATAGTATAGCAAGGCCGATAACGACCTCGTGGTGGACAGCCGGTGAGTAGCACAGCCGGGGCGCGCCGGTCGTCGTGGCCCGCCGAAGTTGATCGGTGGCACGGGCGCCATTATGGTGCGCTGCCGCGGCCAGCGAACGCGCCGGCCGCCGGTAATCCGACGGCGTTTTTTGGGGCGTAGCCAAGTGGTAAGGCAGCGGATTTTGATTCCGCCATGCGGAGGTTCGAATCCTCCCGCCCCAGCCAAACTTTTTCTTTTGAATTGACTCGCTTGGAGTCGCCGCACGTTTTCTGAACGACCCGTTTCATGTTAGCTGTGGCGCGGCAGTGGCTATCTGTCCGTTTGTCATGTTCAAACAAAAAAGTAGAGCGGGATGATGTTTCAAGGAAAAATCATCCCGCCCCAGACGCAGACTGGCCGGCCGCTGCTTACGGGGTCGGCACGAAGAAGGCGTAAAGCTTGTTGTTGGGGATGCCGCGTTTCAAATTGAAGTAGCCGGAGCCCCAGTAGAGCGTATCGTGGACGATCGCGGGCCCGCCAAGCACGGTGCCGCCGCTCGGATACGTCCACAGAATGGAGCCTGAGGCGCCGTCGAGCGCGACCATGTCGCCGGCGTTCGAGCTGGCGTACATGACGCCGTTGGCGGTGCTCACCGCGCCCAACGCCTGGGAGCCGAACGTCGGCGCGGTCGGATCCTGTCCGGTCGCCTCAGTCTGCCAAAGAATGGTGCCCGTCGCCGCGTCGAGCGCGGTCCAGGCGCCCGCGTTCCACGTCGTCCCGCTCGGTTGAAGCTGGAATGAAACGTGGTTGCTGTTCGACAGCGCGACATAGATGTGCCGGCCGTCGGCGGCGGTGCCCCATTCGATGCCGCCGAATGTGCCGCCCGGTCCGACCAGCGTCTCCCACAGAAGCTTGCCGTTGTCGGGATCGAACGCATAGTAGATCCCGCTCTTCTGGCCGGCGCCGACGATCTGACGGGGGTGACCGCGGCCCCGATCTTGGCCATTACCGTCCTTCAACGTGATGAAGACCGGACCGGCGCCGAAATCATAGTCGGTGTGGGGAATCTGGCATGCGGCCGGCGTCACCAGGCAGATCGCGGTGAATGTGTCGGAGCCTTCGCTCCGAAACACCCACTTCAGGTGGCCGTCGTTGAGATCGAGCGACAGGACCGCGTCCTCGTAGTCGGTCGGGTCGAGACAGGCGAGTTGCTGCGGCGGCGTAACGGCCGTGCCCAAGCATGTCGCCACCGCCGGCGGGACTGTGTAGTTGTTGCCCGTGCCGACATAGATCGAATGTCTCTCCTCGTCGATGGAAACCGTGCTCTCCCACACGCCGCCGCCGGTATACCCGGCGGGCACCGTGGTGAACTGCCACTGCAGTGCCCCGGTCGCGAGATCGAGCGCGACGATCTTACCGCGAAACGATGGCACGTAGCCCGGCTGACGCACCACCAAGACTTCCTCTTGCGAGGACGCGCCGACATAGACGTGGCCGTTGGCAATGACCGGAGACCCGGTAATATCCGAGGCCGGAAGCGGGTCCACCACCGTCTTCCAGCGCAACGCGCCGGTCGCCTTGTCGACAGCGATGACCGTCGCGCCCGCCTGGTCGCCGAATACGACCAAATCCCCACTGAGCGCCGGGGACGTGCGCGAGAGCGAGGCCGCATTGCCGGTATACTCGGACACGCTGTGCTGCCAGACCGTCGCCCCGGTGGCTCTATCGACCCTGTAGATGTTGCCGCCCCAATCGACGACGTAGACGGCATCTCCCTCGACGGTAGGCGTCGCGGAGATGTTGCCGGACGACGTGAAGACCCATTTGACCGCGAGTGCCGGCACGGTTGCCGGGTCCAGCACGTGGCTCGCCCGCGTGCTGTGGGTATCGTGGATGTTCTGCCCGGCGGATTTCCAGGCATCGAACTTGTTGTTCTGTGCGTGGAGCGAAATTCCGCCCAGGCAAACCAATGTCATGAGGCTGAGTGATGCCACGCAGCTCATGCGCGCCAATCCGACGTAGCGAAGCGCTTTCATCGTCCCCCCTCTCCATAAATGATCTTTCCCTTGGCAACGGCCAAGCCGCGCCGGCCAGGCACAATCACGACGGGAATGGCCTTTCGATCCGTCACGAAGCTCGCGTTGCAGTCGGGAAAGAAAGATCAAGGCCAAGCGTCGCTCATCAGGATGATGGGCGACCGCAGCCCCAGCCTGCAAATAGTGCGGTATCTTGATGCCACGCGCAAACAAGTTTTATCGAGATCGGCTGCGAAGAATTTGATGGCTTTGTTTGTT
>JASHXZ010000188.1 GCA_030043285.1 Xanthobacteraceae bacterium
CGACCAATAACGTCGGGATCATCGAGCCTGACGGAATATTGAAGGGTTGGAACAGAAAGGTGCGGATGACGAGCGCGATGATCAACGCGTGGACGACCACACGGACCGTTTCGGCAAAGCCTCCCTCTTTCCGTTTCGTCCCGCTCTGCACGCTCATTCGCTTATCGTCCCGCATCTGTCATTCGCCGCAGCCCGCATGCCCGGCGTCCTTGTAACCTTTGGCATGGGCCCGCGCAATTGCACGCGGGGATTCGCCGCGGCACACGCCGGCCCTGTTTTCGCAAGTTATTTCAGTATCTTACAGGAAGTCATTGAGATCATGACGAAGTTTTTAATTCAAAAGCGAAAGTGGCCTCGCTTTGGCCCCGTGACGTGGCCGTTGCGGTCAGCTTGCCGGCACGGCAAGAGCCCAGATGATGACGAAGGCATGCGCCATCGGACCTTCATCGGTGATGGTCAGCTCGATACGCGCCTCGTGGCCAGCGGGCGTGATCGCATCCAGCCGCCGCTTGGCACCGCCGGTCAGCACCATGGTCGGCCGTCCCGAAGGGAGATTCACCACCCCCATGTCGCGCCACCACACGCCGGCGCGCAGCCCGGTGCCTAAAGCCTTGGCGCACGCCTCCTTGGCGGCGAAACGCTTGGCATAGGTTTCGACGCGATTGCGCCGCCGCTCGGCGCGCTCGCGCTCAGCCGCGGTAAAGACACGGTCGATGAAGCGGTCGCCGTGACGCTCGATCACCTTGGCGATGCGGCGCGCATCGGCGATGTCGGAGCCAATGCCGATAATCATCGCGACGCCCGGGACCCGGGGGCCCCGGCTTTGGCGCGGCCGCGGTCCATCGCCGCCCGCATGGCCCGCACGACGGCGGCGAGCCCATCGAAGATGGCCTCACCGATGAGGAAATGGCCGATATTGAGCTCGACGATTCCGGGTAACGCCGCGATGGTTTCCGCTGTTGCAAAGTCAAGGCCGTGGCCAGCGTGGACTTCAAGGCCGATGCTTTTGGCGAGCGCGGCGCCGCGCACGATGCGGTCGAATTCAGCCGTCGCAGCCGCGTTGTTACCGGCCGCCACGGCATCGCACCAGGCGCCGGTATGGATTTCGATAACCGGCGCACCGATGGTGCGGGCCGCCTCGATCTGCGCCGGCTCGGCAGCGATGAACAACGACACGCGAATGCCGGATGCGGTCAGTTCCCCGACCGCCGGGCGCAAGGCGTCGCGCTGGCCGGCGACGTCGAGGCCGCCCTCGGTGGTGCGTTCGGCTCGCCGCTCCGGCACGATGCAGGCCGCATGCGGCCGCAGATTTTTGGCGATGCCGACCATCTCCGCGGTCGCCGCCATTTCGAGATTGAGCGGCTTTGCAATGTACTCCTTCAGCCGCGCGACGTCGTCATCGACGATATGGCGGCGATCCTCGCGCAGATGCGCAGTAATGCCGTCGGCGCCAGCCGCAATCGCGATCTGTGCCGCCCCCAGTGGATCGGGATGCCGGCCGCCGCGCGCGTTGCGCACGGTGGCAACGTGGTCGATGTTGACGCCGAGGCGGATGGGTAAGAATTCCGGCATCGCTGTCGTAATCAGCCGTTCACCCGCTCCACACTGGCGACCACCTTCTTCGCCCGCAGCTGCGAGATGATCGAGGTGAGGTGCTTGAGGTTATAGACCTCGAGATCAATTGTCGTGTCAGTGAAATCCGGCGATTGGCGCGTCATCTTCAAATTATCGATGTTGCCGTCATGCTCGGCGATGACTTGCGCGATCTGGGCGAGCGTGCCCGGCTCGTTGACCGAGTGCACTGCCAAGCGTGCTGGGAAGCGCTGCGGTGCTTCGTCGTCGATGTCCCAGCGCAAATCAAGCCAGCGCTCCGGCTGGTCCTCGAACTCCGTGAGCGCAGGCGACTGGATGGGATAAATGGTGATGCCCTCGCCGGGCGTCATGATACCGACGATGCGGTCGCCCGGCACGGCGCCTCCGTTTGGCGCAAAGCGCACCGGCAGATCGGTGTTGATACCGCGGATCGGAATCGCGCGATCGCCGCCGGCCCCGTCGCTGCCGGGCACCTTGAACTTTACCGCCTTGGCACGCTTAAGGCCGAACCAGCCGCTTTCGCTCTTGGCTGCCGGCGGCGTTACGCGCTCGTCCTTGTAGTCCGGATACATGGCTCGCACCACGTCGGCGGCGCGCATTTCGCTGCGCCCGACCGCCGCCATGACGTCGTCGATCGAGGCGCGGGCAAGCCGCGGCAAGGCGCCTTCGAGCTGCTCGTCCGAGTAAGCGATCTTGGCGCGCTGACACAGCCGTTCGACCAGGCGGCGGCCAAACGCCGAATATTGGCTGCGTACCGCCTCGCGCGTAGCGCGGCGGATCGAGGCGCGCGCCTTGCCGGTGACGACGATGGATTCCCAGGCCGCTGGCGGCGCGACCTGCGCCGGCGATGTCAGGATTTGCACCTCGTCGCCGTTCTGCAACGGCGCACTAAGCGGACCGATCTTGCCGTTGATCTTGGCGCCGATCGCCATGTTGCCGACGTCGGTGTG
>JASHXZ010000102.1 GCA_030043285.1 Xanthobacteraceae bacterium
ACGTGCTGCTGTTCGGCCGCGAATCGGCGGGCGTGCCGCCGCAGGTGCATTCCGCCGCCGACGTGCGGCTCGTCATCCCGATGCGGCCGGGACTGCGCTCGCTCAATGTCGCGGTCGCAGCCGCGATGGCGGTTGGCGAGGCGCTGCGGCAGACCGGCGGGTTTAGGCCATAGCCGCGTGCGGGCGGCAGCGGCCCGGCACCTATGCCGCGTCAGCCGCAGCCGGTACAAGGCGATCATGGCCGCCGACCTGATGGGCGAACGCAAGGAGCGCGCCCGGCTCTGGTTCGAAACCCTGCGTGACCGTTTGGTCGCGGCGCTGGAAGATGCCGAGAATTCGCTGCCCGCAGGGGCGCCTTTGTCGGACTGGCCGGCCGGCCGCTTCGTGCGCACGCCATGGCGCCGCACCGATCATAGCGGCGCGCCTGGCGGCGGCGGCACCATGGCGATGATGACGGGCCGCGTCTTCGAAAAAGTCGGCGTGCACGTCTCGACCGTATTCGGCGAATTTGCGCCGGAATTCCGCAAGGACATTCCGGGCGCCGCCGACGACCCGCGATTTTTCGCTGCCGGCATTTCGCTGATCGCGCATCCGCATAATCCGCACGTGCCGGCGGCGCATATGAACACGCGCTTTGTCGTCACCAGCAAAGCGTGGTTTGGCGGCGGCGCCGACCTCACGCCCGTGATCGAGCGCCGCCGCAACCAGGCCGATCCGGATGCCGTCGCGTTTCATGCCGCCATGCAATCGGCCTGCGATGGACACCCGACAGTCGCGCCCTACGACAAATTCAAAAAGTGGTGCGACGAATATTTTTTCCTGAAGCACCGCGGCGAGATGCGCGGCATCGGCGGCATCTTCTACGATTATCTGGAAACCGATTGGGAGGAGACCTTCGCGTTCACCAAGGACGTCGGCCTCGCCTTCCAGCGCGTCTATCCCGAACTGGTGCGCCGAAATTTTGCGACGCCGTGGAGCGAGGCGGAGCGCGAGGAGCAGCTCATTCGCCGCGGCCGCTACGTCGAATTCAACCTGTTGTACGACCGCGGCACCATTTTCGGCCTGCGCACCGGCGGCAATGTCGACTCGATCCTCTCCTCCCTGCCGCCCATGGTGAAGTGGCCGTAGGCACGCTCCCGTCACTGCGAGCGAAGCGAAGCAAATCCAGGGGCCGGGCGCACCGACTCCTGGATTGCTTCGTCGCTTCGCTCCTCGCAATGACGGCTTGATGATCCGCTAACGCAGCGCGCCATAGATCATCATGCCGCCACCGATGAGCACGACAGCGTCAAGCATCGCGGTGTGCACGTGCACGGGCAACCGCTCGACAATCAGCCGCGCCAAGAACGTGCTCGGAAAACCGACGCAGCCGATCACGAGCCCGATCAGCAGCACGGGCGGCGTCAGCGCTCCGGCGACGCCGAAAACCGTAATCTTGATCACGCCCATGACGACCGAGACCATGGCGTCGGTCGCGATCACTGCGGCGCCTTCGAGTCCGACTGCCATCAACAGCGATAACAGGATGACGCCGGCGCCGGTGGTGCCTCCAACCAGGATGCCCCAGCCGGCTGCAGCCGCGGCAAAACCCTTCTGGCCGAGCCGGTGGCCGCGCCGCTTGAGCACGCGGCGCAGCGGCACGGTGGAGATCAGGGTCGAGCCGATGACGATAGCGGCGCCGCGGCCGGACAAGAGCGTATAGAGCCAGGCGCCGAGCACGCAGGTCGGCAGCGCAGCAACCAGCGCGACAAAAGCGCGGCGCGGCTCGAGCTTGTGGCGGAAGGCCAAGATGCGCGCCGAATTGGTGAACATCGCCGAAATTGCGATGATCGGCACCACCGGGGCGGCGCCGACCAGCGGCACCAGGATGAGCGGCATCAGCGCGCCGGTGCCGTAGCCCGCGACTCCGCCGGCCACTGCGGAAAACGCCGCGAGGCCGGCTATCAGCGCCAGCTGCGTCAACGAAACGTCGGGGATCGGCGGCATGTGCGCAGGTCCGGCCCAGTTTTCGGCCGTTGACTTGCGACGGCCCAGTTACGAGAACAGGACATACAGGCACAATGCCGCGCTGTCGCGTCGACGCCGGCCGGGGCCCGGGCTGGGCAGGAGAATTTTGCGATGGACCTTGGAATTGCCGGCCGCAAGGCCATTGTCTGCGCCTCGAGCCGGGGACTCGGCCGCGCCTGCGCCAAGGCTTTGGCCGAGGCCGGCTGCGAGGTCGTCATCAACGGCCTCGACAAGGACAGGCTGGCGGCGACGGCCGAGGAGTTGCGTAAGGAGACTGGCGCCAAGATCGTCGCAGTGGCCGGCGACGTCGCCTCACCGGAAGGTCAGAAGGCGCTGTTTGCCGCCTGCCCGGAGCCGGATATCCTGGTCAACAATAATGCCGGTCCGCCGTTTCGCGATTTTCGCGATCTCGACCGGCAAAAAATGATCGACGGCGTCGTTGGCAACATGATCGTCGCCGTGGAGCTCGTCCAGAAAGCGATCGACCCGATGGTGGCGAAGAAATTCGGTCGCATCGTCAACATCACCTCGGGCTCGGTGAAGATGCCGCTGTTCGGCCTCGACCTGTCGTCGGGTGCACGCGCCGGCCTGACCGCCTTTCTCGCGGGCGTCGCGCGGTCGGTCGCCGCCGCCAACGTCACCATCAATTTCATGCTGCCGGGCATTTTCGACACCGACCGCTTCCGCTCCAACGTGGTCTCGACGGCGGAGAAAAGGGGCACCAGCTACGACCAAGCGCTCAAGCTCAACATCGATTCGGTACCCGCGCGCCGCATAGGCACACCAGACGAGTTCGGCGCCACCTGCGCGTTCCTGTGTTCGGCACAAGCCGGCTACATCACCGGCCAGAACATCCTCATCGATGGCGGCAGATTCCCCGGCGCGTTCTGAAGGACAATCACCCCAACAAATCGACCAAGGAGACTTTCATGAAACTGCTCCGCTATGGCGCGCCCGGCCGCGAAAAGCCCGGCATGCTCGATGCCCAGGGTCGCATCCGCGACCTGTCCAAAATCATTTCCGACATCGACGGCGAGGCGCTGGGACAGAAGGGCCTTGCCAAGCTGCGCAAGCTCAATCCCGAAAAGCTGCCGCTGGTCAAAGGCAAGCCGCGCATCGGCGCGTGCGTCGGCAAGGTCGGCAATTTCATCGCCATCGGGTTGAATTACTCCGACCACGCCGCCGAAGCCGGCATGGCGATCCCGCCGGAGCCGGTCATCTTCAACAAGGCGGCGACCTGCATCTGCGGGCCGAACGACGACACCATGATCCCGAAGGGCTCTTCAAAGCTCGACTGGGAAGTGGAGCTCGGCATCGTCATCGGCAGCCGCGCCCGCTATCTGTCGAAGGACAAGGCGCTCGACGTGGTCGCCGGCTATTGCCTCGCCAACGACGTGTCCGAGCGCGTGTTTCAGATCG
>JASHXZ010000189.1 GCA_030043285.1 Xanthobacteraceae bacterium
TCCGCGCCGGCGACCGCACCATGCTGTCGCGCGCGATCACGCTGGTCGAAAGCAAGCGCGCCGATCACCGCCGCACCGCCGCGGCGCTGACGCAAGCGTTGTTGCCTGCCACCGGCAAGGCCGTGCGCGTCGGCATCACCGGGGCACCTGGCGTCGGCAAATCGACCTTGATCGACGTACTCGGCTCGCTGCTCACGCGCGGCGGCCACAAGGTGGCGGTGCTGGCCGTCGATCCGTCGTCGCGCCGTACCGGTGGTTCGATCCTCGCCGACAAGACCCGCATGGCGCGTCTCGGCAACGACGACAACGCCTTTATCCGGCCTTCGCCCGCCTCCGGCACGCTCGGCGGCGTCGCTGCCAAGACGCGCGAGACCATGCTGCTGTGCGAAGCTGCCGGTTACGACGTGGTGCTGGTCGAAACCGTCGGCGTCGGCCAGTCCGAGCTTGCGGTCGCCGATATGACCGATTTCTTTCTGGTGCTGGTGCTGCCGGGAGCCGGCGACGAACTGCAGGCACTCAAAAAGGGCGTGGTCGAGCTGGCCGACATGATCGCGGTCAACAAGGCGGACGGCGACAATGCGAGGCGCGCCAAGGCGGCCGCGGCCGAATACGAAGCGGCGCTGCATATTCTGTCGCATCCCTCGCCGAACTGGTCGCCGCCCGTAATCACGTGCTCGGCGCTCAAGGGCGACGGCATCGAGGCGATGTGGGCAAAGATTCTCGATCATCGCGAGCGGCTGACGCGCTCCGGCGAACTCGCCGCGCGGCGCGGCGAACAGCAGGTCAAATGGATGTGGGCCATGCTCGAGGAGCGGCTGTTCGCACCGTTGCGCTCCGACCGCACGCTCAAGGCCGCGCTGCCGCGCATCGAAGCCGATGTCGCCGCCGGCCGCTTGGCGGCGGCCGAAGCGGCCGAGCGGCTCGCCGCAATGCTCAAACTCTGAAACAAAAATGCGCGTGCTCATCACCGGCTTCGGACCGTTTCCACGAGCGCCGTTCAATCCGAGCGGGCCGGTCGCCAAGGCGCTGGCCCGCAGGCGGCGGCCGGCTTTGGCCGACTTGGTGCGCGAAGCGCATGTCTTCGCCACCGAGTATGCCTGTATCGACCGCGAGCTGCCCCGGCTGTTCGCGCGACAGCCGGACGTCGTTTTGATGTTCGGCCTTGCCGGGCGAGCCCGCGAGCTGCGCATCGAGACGCGGGCGCGCAATGGAACGTCAGTGTTATTGCCCGACGCCGGCAAATACCGGCCGCAGCGCGGCACGATCGAATTGGGCGCGCCGGCGGCGCGCCGCGGCCCTGCCCCGTTTGCCCGCCTTGCCGCCGCGGTACGTAGTCGAGCGGTGCGGATACGCATATCGCGGGACGCTGGTATTTATCTGTGCAATTACACCTACTGGCGCGCCTTAGGCGCGGCGCCGGCCAACCGTCCGTTGGTTCTGTTCGTTCATATTCCGCTCGTGCCCATGACGGCTCGGCGGCGTCGGCGTCTTAAACGTCGCTCGCTGTCGCTCACCCAAATTATCAGCGCCGGCGAAAATCTGCTGATTGCGCTTGCCGCTGCAGCACGACGTTAACGCTATCGAGGAATACGGCAGCTGTATCGAAGCGGGACAGGCTCGTGGCATGGCGCTTGATGCGCCATCTCTTCCCAACACATGTCCTCCGAGCAGGAGTGTCGCCATGACCGTCAATCGCCGCCGCTTGTTTGCCGCTTTCGCGGGCGCTGCCGGTGCCGCGACGGCAGCGTCGCCCGCTCTGGCACGCGACGGGCAACAGCCTAGGCCGCTGGCGCACGGCGTGATCGGCAGCGCCGCGCTCGGCCTTCGGCCCAATGCCGCGGAAGACCAAACAAAAGCGTTGCAGCAGGCGATCGACCACGCCGCCGCGGCGCGCATCGTGCTGCAGCTCGCGCCGGGCCGCTACCGCGCCAGCGAACTCAAGCTGCCGTCCCATGCGGCAATCACAGGCGTCACCGGTGCGACCCACATTACGCTCTCGGCAGGTGCCGGCCTCATCTCGGCGAGCGGCGGCGACTATATCCGCCTCAGCGGCCTGATCTTGGATGGCGCCGGTGCGCCGCTGCCGCCGCAACGCGGCTTGATTCATCTGGCGCATGTCCAATCGCTGCGCATGGTCGATTGCGAAATCGTCAATTGCGGCGGCAACGGCATCGCGCTTGAAGCCGCGCAGGGTGAGGTGACCGGCAACACGATCAGCGCCGCCGACGCGGCGATCTTCTCGCTGGATGCGCAAGGCCTGAAAATTTCCGGCAATCATGTGCGCGGCGCCGGCAACAACGGCATCCTGGTCTGGCGCAGCGCGCCCGGCGACGACGGCACGCTGGTGATCGACAACCGCATCGAAAATATATCCAACAAAGCCGGCGGCTCGGGTCAGTACGGCAACGCCATCAACGTTTTCCGCGCCGATAACGTGATCGTGCGCGGCAACCGCATCAGCAACGCGGCATTCTCCGCGGTGCGCGGCAACACCGCCTCGAACCTGCAGATCGTCGGCAATACCTGCACGACGCTCGGCGAAGTCGCCCTCTATGCCGAATTCGGCTTCGAGGGCGCGCTGATCGCCAACAATATCGTCGACGGCGCCGCGCTCGGCATCGCGGTGACGAATTTCAACCGTGGCGGCCGGCTCGCCGTGGTGCAGGGCAACCTCATCCGCAATGTCGTCGCCCGTCGTCCGGTCGGCACCGATCCGAACGACGCGTCCGGCATCGGCATCGGCGTTGAGGCCGATACGGCGGTGAGCGGCAACGTGGTGGAGAATGCCGCACATGCCGGCATCGCCGCCGGTTCGGGACAGTACCTTCGCGACGTCGCCATCAGCGCCAATATCGTACGCGGCGCCGATTACGGCATCACCGTCTCGGTGGCGCCGGGCGCCGGCGCGAGCGTGATCGCCGACAATCTCATCAGCGGTGCGCGCCGCGGCGCCATCGTCGGCATGGAATGGCAGAAGCCGGTGACCGGCGACCTCGC
>JASHXZ010000103.1 GCA_030043285.1 Xanthobacteraceae bacterium
GACAATCATCTCCTCGCCCTTGACGGTGACGCGCACCCGGATCGGCACCTTTTTGCCGACGTCGATGCCGTCGTCATCCATGAACGATTCCGCCTCGTAGACGCCGTCCGGGATCGATCTGGTGCGGGCGCGCGCCATCACTTCCGAATGATCCATGATGGCCGCAATCGCGCCGAGCACGTCGTCGCGGCCGTAGCGCTCGACCAGTTCGAGGAACCGCCGCTCGCCGGTCTTCACCGCGGTGATTTGCGCGCGCAGATCGCCCATGGCGCGGCTCGGCAGCCGCATGTTCTGCTTGATGATTTCGATCAACGTCTCGTTCGGCTCGCCGCGATCGTGCAGCTTCAGGATCGGGATCTGCAGCCCCTCCGAAAAAATATCGGTGGTGATGCCGCCGAGCGTGCCGCCGATGTCGAGCCAGTGCGCCATGCAGCAGGAAAAGCCGACCAAGACGCCGCGATGAAAGATCGGTAGCGTAAGGGTGACGTGATTGAGGTGACTGCCGGTGAGATAGGAATCGTTGGTGACGTAGATATCGCCGGGCCGCATGGCGGCGAGGCCGAAATGCCGGATCTTCGCCTTCACGGTCTCCGCCATGCCGCGGATGAACATCGGCAGCCCGATACCGATCGAGACGGTCTCGCCCGCAATGGTGAACAGCCCGGTGGTGAAATCGAGCGCCTCGTAGATGATGATGTTGTAGGCAGTGCGCATCAGGTTGGTCTTCATCTCCTCGGTCACCGCGATCACGCCGTTGCGTACGATCTCGGTGACGACCGGATCGACCTGATGCCGCGTCCGCTTTGCCGCCCGTTTTGCCGTCTTCGCCATTTGCTCTCGCTACCAATCGTCGACATCAATCCGCGGCGCGCAGTGCCGCGCACCAGACCTTAATGCATTATGGCGAGTGCGGAAACGAACGAAGACGAACCGCGCGCTACCACTTCGGCCGCTGTATTGAGGATGAAGTGCAAAACCCAGCGGGACTGCGCACAATCCAGTGGAATACGCCAACTCGCGCTTGACTTGCGAAGGCCTGGAGCCTCCCTGCTGAGTGGGCAATTGGGTGGCGGAGTGGCTGATGTTCGACGCGAGCAAGTACGCGGAACATTTTCCCGACGAGCGACAGGACGAGCGACAGGATGTGCCGAGTTCGCCGGGAGTTTCGGCTGTAACGCTTGGCCGACCGCCACTGTCGCACGCGTTGTTGGCGGCGCTTAGTCGGTTGGAAAAAGAATTCAGCGAAATCTTGCGAACACAATTTCCCGACGCGACCGAACGCTCCGAATAGCGTTGATGAGCGCGTGCCGGGCGCTTTGGCGGGTCAGCCGCCGACCTTTATCGTGAGGTTGCCGTAAGCATCGACCTCCAGCGTGTCGCCGGGGAGCAGCAACGTCGTCGAGGCATATTCTTCGATCAGCGCCGGCCCCTCGATCCGGTTGCCGGCGAGCAGCGCCGGACGCCAAAAGGTCGGCGTCTGGCGGAAACGGCCGTCGCAAAAAACCTTGCGCGTGGCGCCGCGCGAAGCGGCCGGCGGCGTTCTTTGTCCGCGCGCCATCTTGCGCTGCGGCGGCTTGCGCATCAGTCCGGTCACGGTCGAGCGCAAGCTGACGATCTCGGCCGACTCGGCGGGCGCCGACGTGCCGTAGCGCCGCTCGTGCATGGCGTCGAAGTGCCGCTTGATCGCCTTGCGGTCGCCGCGGCCAAATACCGCCAGCGGCAGATCGACGGTCACGGCGTGCTCCTGGCCGACATAGCGCATGTCGGCGGCTCGCTTCACGACGATGCGCTGCGGCTTGACCGACGCGCCGGCGATCGCGTCGCGGCCTTGGCTCTCCAACGCGTCATACACCGCCTCGATGTCGTCGAACTCGGCGTCGTCGAGCGGCGTGAACCAGGTGCGGACGTAGTCGTAACGCAAATCGGCGAACAGCATGCCGAACGCGGAAAATACACCGGGCGCAAACGGCACGATGACGTTGCGCATGCCGATCTCGCGCGCCACCTCGACGGCGTGCAGCGGCCCGGCGCCGCCATACGCGACCAGCACGAAGTCGCCGGCGTCGAAGCCGCGCTCGGTGGTGACGCCCTTGACGGCGTACGACATGGCGGTGGCGGCGATGCGCAAAATGCCGTCGGCGGCCTCGACCACGCTTAATCCGAGCGGCGCGCCGATCTTGCTCGATAGCGCACGCTCGGCGGCCGCAGCCTCGAGCTTCATCTCGCCGCCGAGAAAGCGCTCCGCATCGAGACGGCCGAGCACCAGATTGGCGTCGGTCACGGTCGGCTCGCCGCCGCCTAATCCGTAGCAGGCTGGACCGGGCGCGGCGCCGGCGCTTTGCGGGCCGACGCGGAGCGCGTCGTCGACTACGCGCGCGATCGAACCGCCGCCGGTGCCGACTTCGAAAATATCCATCATGGCGATCTGCACCGGCAGCGCCTTTTCGTAGCCGCCGATCAGCGCCGTCCCGGTGGTGAGCACCTCGCCGCGATAAATGACGCCGGCCTTGGCGGTGGTGCCGCCCATGTCGAAGGCGATGGCGTTGTCGATGCCGAGCATCCGGCACAGCGCCTGGGTGCCGATGACGCCGGCGGCGGGGCCGGACTCCAGCATGCGCACGCATTGGTCCTGCGCCTGCGCGGCTTCGTAAAGTCCGCCAGTCGACTGCACCACCAGGAACGAGCCGGCAAAGCCCGCGGCGCGCATGTGCGAGTCGATCTCGCCGATATAGCGGCGGACTTTTGGTCCCACATAGGCGTTGGCCGCCACCGTCGATGAGCGCTCGAACTCGCGGTACTCCTGCGACAGTTCATGGGAGGCGGACACGAACAGCTTCGGATGATTCTTTTCCAGGATCGCTTTGGCGCGCCGCTCGTGATCGGCGTTGGCGTAGCAATTGAGAAACAGAATCGCCGCGGCTTCGACGCCGAGCTCTTCGAGCTTGTTGCCGAGCGCGGCGATTTCGGCGTCGTCGAGCGGCGTCTCGATCTCGCCGTCGGCCAGCGTCCGCTCGTGGACCTCGAAGCGCAGCGCGCGCTCGATCAGCGGCTCGTGTTTCTGAAAGAACAGATTATAGGCGTCCGGCCGGTTGATGCGCCCGATCTCGTAGATGTCGCGAAAGCCTTCGGTGATGAGCAATGCGGTGCGGCCGCCGGTGCGCTCCAGCATGGTGTTGATGGCGATGGTCGAGCCGTGCAGGAACAAGGCTGCCGAACGATAATCGCTGCCGGCTTTGGCGACGCCCGCCGAAATGCCCTCGACCAGATGCGCCGGCGTCGACAGCGCCTTGCCGAAGGTGAGCTGGCCGTTCTTTTCGTCGAACACCGCGATGTCGGTGAAGGTGCCGCCGATGTCGGCCGCGAGCCGCAGCCGTCCCGGCGCCGATTGTCGTTGCCCCATGCCGGCTGTCCCTCGTCCCCGCGTCACGCCTCGATCACCACGTAATCATCTTCGACGCGCACCGGGAAGGTCTCGGCCGCGTAGGGGCCTTCGACGAGCTTGGCGCCGGCCGCAATCGAGACAGCGAATTGCCGCGCCCGCACCCGATCGGGTTCGCACCACGATTTGCCGGTGCGCAGGTCGAATTCCCAGCCGTGCCATGGACAGCGGATGATCTCGCCGCGGCGTGAATAGCGATAGCAGCCCGGCTCGCTCGCCTCGATCAGCCCGACCAGGTGGCCTTGAACGAGGCTGCCGCCCTGGTGCGGGCAGCGATTGGCGAGCGCAAAGAACTCGCCGTTGACGTTGAAGACCACGATGGCGCGGCCTCTCACGTCGACCAGCCTGCGCGAGCCGGCCGGAAAATCGCGCAGCGGGGCGATCACGTGTTTGGCCATCGCCTCGGACTAAGCTGGCGTTACGGTGAGGCGCGGATAAGTGGCAAGCGCGTTGTCGCGTTTGATCTTGCCGTGCAGGCTTTCTGGAA
>JASHXZ010000190.1 GCA_030043285.1 Xanthobacteraceae bacterium
CTGCTGCGCGACGGCAATGCCGCCCGCAATCGCGAACTCCTGCCCAAACTTGCGGCCGGCGATCTCCTGTTGACGCTTGCCGTCGACGAGCGCGCCAAGCATGCGCCGGCGGCGACGGCGCTTACGGCCGAGCGGAGCGGCAACGGTTTCAAGCTCAGCGGCGACAAATGCTTCGTGGTGGACGGGCACGTCGCCGATCTTTTCATTGTCGCGGCGCGCAGCGCGGGCGCCCCGGGCGAGCGGAAAGGCATCACGTTGTTCCTGGTCGACGCCAAGGCGCAAGGCGTCGCCGTGGAGCGCACCGTCATGGTCGACGCCCACAATGCGGCGCGCGTCCGCTTCGACGGGGTCGCGGTTGACGCCGACGCTGTGCTCGGCGAGATCGACCGCGGCTGGCCGCTACTCGAAGCCGCACTCAATGTCGGCCGCGCTGCCGTGGCCGCCGAGCTTGCCGGATTGGGCGAGGAGGCGTTCGGCCGCACGCTGTCCTATCTCAAGACGCGCAAGCAATTCGGCAGCCTGATCGGCTCGTTTCAGGCGCTGCAGCACCGCGCCGCGCGCGTCTTTGTCGAACTCGAGATTACGCAGGCCGCCGTGCTCAAGGCCTTGCAAACACTGGATGCCGACTTCGAGCACGCCGCCGCCTCCGTTGCGGTGGCGAAAGCGCGCGCCGGCACGAGCGCGACGCTTGCGGTGCAGGAAGCCGTGCAGCTGCATGGCGGCATCGGCATGACCGACGAATTCGACATCGGCCTGTTCATGAAGCGGGCGCGGGTCGCCCAGGAGCTGTTCGGCGACGACGGTTTTCACGCCGACCGCCTCGCCCGGTTGCAGAATTACTGACGGCAAATATCGACGCCGGGCAGCGCGAAGTTGGCGCAGAGCGCCTGCCGCTTCACACCCGCGTATTGCTGTATTTGCGCATTTCCAGCCGCGCGATCGCCCGGCAATGGACTTCGTCCGGACCATCGGCGAGACGCAGCGTGCGGATGTGAGCGTAGTCCTTGGCGAGGCCGGCATCGCTGGTCACGCCCATGCCGCCATGCGCCTGGATGGCGTCGTCGATGATGCGCAGCGCGATACGCGGCGCCGCCACCTTGATCATGGCGATCTCCAGCTGCGCCGCCTTGTTGCCGACCTTGTCCATCATGTCGGCGGCTTTGAGGCACAACAGGCGCGTCATCTCGATGTCGATGCGCGCCTCCGCCATGCGCTGCTCCCACACCGACTGCTCGGCGATCTTCTTGCCGAAGGCGACGCGGGAGAGCAGCCGCTTGGCCATTTTCTCGAGCGCGACCTCGGCGGCGCCGATGGTGCGCATGCAATGATGAATGCGGCCGGGACCGAGCCTGCCCTGCGCGATCTCGAAACCGCGGCCCTCGCCGAGAAGGAGATTGCCGGCGGGCACGCGCACGTTGTCGAGCACGACTTCGCCGTGGCCGTGCGGGGCGTCGTCGTAGCCGAATACCGGCAGCATGCGGACGATGTTCACGCCCGGCGTATCGAGCGGCACCAGGATTTGCGATTGTTGCTCGTGGCGGGCGCGGCTCGGGTCGGTCTTGCCCATGACGATGGCGATCTTGCAGCGCGGATCGCCGACCCCGGACGACCACCACTTGCGACCCTTGACGACGTAGCTTTCGCCGTCTCGCGCGATTGAGGTTTCAATGTTGGTAGCGTCGGACGACGCCACCGCCGGCTCGGTCATCAGGAACGCCGAACGGATCTCGCCGGCGAGAAGCGGCCTGAGCCATTTGGCCTTCTGTCCCGGCGAGCCATAGCGGTGCAGCACCTCCATATTGCCGGTGTCGGGCGCCGAGCAGTTGAACACCTCCGGCGCCCAGGAGATGCGGCCCATCGCTTCGGCGCAAAGGGCGTAGTCGAGGTTGGTCAGCCCGGCGCCATGATAGTCGTCCTCGTCGTGAGCGGGTGTAGGCGGCAGGAATAGATTCCACAGCCCGGCGGCCTTGGCCTTGGCCTTCAGCTGCTCGACGACCGCAATGACCTTCCAGCGTTCGCCTTCGGCGTGCTGCGCCTCGTAGGTCTCGACCGCCGGGTAGACATGGGCGTCCATGAAGGCAACGACGCGGTCGCGCCAATGCTTCTGCTGTTCCGAGATCGAGAAGTCCATGAGCTGCCCCTCCCTGACTGTCCGTACATTACACTAGCATCGCGAAAGCACCGGCGGGGGCGCTTCGCGGCTGCAAAGGCGATGCGATGAGATGCACGGGTTCGCATCTTCCGAAAAGCCCGGGAAACCGCTACCCTCCCGCGAAATTCGGGTTTGGTCGGGGGGATGCCCGGGTTTTTGAAGAAACTGACAAAGACGACAAAGGGAGGAAATCATGACCATGAAATGGACCACACTGGCCGGCCTGTCGGCTGCGGGGCTCGTCCTCGCGGGCGGGCTCGCCCTTGCCGCTGGCCAATATGGCCCGGGCACCAGCGACACGGAAATCATAATCGGCAATACCAATCCGTATAGCGGACCGGCATCGAGCTATGGCGTCATCGGCAAATCGATTGCCGCATACTTCACCATGGTCAACGATCAAGGCGGCATCAACGGCCGCAAGATCAACTTCATCAGCCGCGACGACGGTTACAGCCCGCCGAAGACCGTCGAACAGGTGCGCCAGTTGGTCGAGCAGGACCATGTGGCATTCCTGTTCCAGACGCTCGGAACGCCATCCAACTCGGCGATCCAGGGCTATTGCAACGACCATAAAGTGCCGCAGCTGTTCGTAGCCACCGGCGCCGCCAAGTGGGCCGATCCGAAGCACTTTCCATGGACCATCGGCTGGCAGCCGAGCTATCAGATCGAAGCGCGCATCTATGCCAACTACATCCTGGCGCACATACCGAACGCCAAGATCGCCGTGCTCTATCAGAATGACGATTTCGGCAAGGATTACGTGACCGGCTTGCGCGAAGGTCTGGGCCCCAAAGCCGACAAGATGATCGTTGCCACGCAGTCCTATGAGACCACCGATCCGACCGTTGATTCGCAGATCGTTGCGTTACAAGCAAGCGGCGCCGACGTCTTGCTGACTGCGGCCATTCCGAAGTTCGCCGCTCAGGCGATCCGCAAGGTCTACGACATCGGCTGGAAACCGACGCAGTTCGTTACCAACGTGTCGGCGTCGGTCAAAGCGGTCCTGCAGCCGGCCGGACTTGATAAGGCCGTAGGCATCATTACCGCGGCATACCTGAAAGAGCCGACCGATCCGCAATGGCAAAACACGCCCGAATACAACGCTTGGCTGGCGTGGATGAAAAAATACAACAACTCGGCAAATGTCGCCGATGCCAACGCCGTGTACGGCTACACCGTCGCGCAGACAATGGTCGACGTGCTCAAGGCCGCGGGGAACAATCTCACCCGCGAAAATATCATGAAGCAGGCGACCAGCATTCACGACGAGAAACTGCCGATGCTGCTGCCCGGCATCGTGGTCTCGACAAGTCCAACCGACTACTCACCGATCAAGCAGATGCAGTTGCAGAAATTCAACGGCAAAACCTGGGAACTGTTCGGCAGCGTGATCTCCGGATCCGGCAGCTGACAACTGCGGCGCGGCAGCGGACGGCGGCGCCGTGCCCGGCTTCCCCGTCCGACTGCCGCGCTGCTCCACGTTTTTTGGCGAGTAGTGCGGCGGACCTCAATCGAGTGTGCCTTCCGCTGCGAGCGGTAAAAACCGCGGCGCTGCTCGCGTTCGAACCAGTCCGGACGCGGCCTTCTGGTAGAGTCCACGCGCTTTGTTGTGGGGATGGTCGACCGCCTCTTCGATAGTCAGCACTTGCCCAAAACAGACGTCGCTACCCTCGAGCAGGCGACCCCAATGGTCGCTGGGATATTTTGCGAACAGCGCAGTGAGTCGCGCCTTCAGACCGCGCCACTGATTGCGGTCGTACTGCGCGGCCGGATCGACGTCGTCGAGCTGCAGCGTCTTCAAGAGCAGGGCGTAGAACTGCGGCTCCAGTGCGCCGATTGTGATGAACCGCCCGTCTGCACAGACGTAAGCGTCATAGAAAGGCGAATCGTAAAACGGGCTGGGCTCGGCGCCATCGATCTGACCGTTAGCGCGAATCCCTTGTACGAGCGTACCGAGCATCGCCACGACATCGACTATGGCGGCATCGACCACGCGCCCGCGGCCACTCCCGCGGGCATCCAGTACGGCACTGACCACACCAAAGCAGAGACCCAGTGCTCCCGCCGCATCGCCAAGTACGGTCGGCGGCACGATGGGTGCCATAGCCGATCTCGCCGACAGCGATAGCAACCCGGTCATGGCAATGTAGTTGAGATCGTGGCCTGCAGCCTGCGCCAAGGGGCCGGTCTGTCCCCATCCGGTCACTCGCCCGTAAACGAGGCGCGGATTGCGGGCCGCGCACGCGGCGGGTCCCAGCCCCAAGCGTTCCATTACTCCCGGGCGGTTGCCCTCGATCAGCGCGTCGGCATCGGCAATAAGATCGAGCGCAGCAATGACCCCGTTCGCTGTCTTCAGATCGAGGGTGATAATGTCTTTGCCCTGCCGCAGCGGATTCTCGGTGTTCTCACCGATCAAAGCACGGTCGATCGACGATGGAGTTGGGCGGGCGACGACAGTGACCTGCGCTCCCAAGTCTCCCAACATGCGTCCCGCCAGCGGGCCGGGGCCAATGGCCTCAAACTCGATGACTCGCAAACCGCGCAACGGCCTTTCGACTGCTTCATCCGTCCGCATATGTTTGTTCTCTGTCTCGGGCGTCACGGGCACATATTATGATGTCACGTTATGAGGTCACGGCACTCTTCTCCCAATTTTATGACATGATATTTGGCCGCATG
>JASHXZ010000191.1 GCA_030043285.1 Xanthobacteraceae bacterium
CGCGACCTTCGACCAAGCCGTGGGGTCAAGCCGGCCTGGCGCTCCAGGGTGTCAAGATTCTCGACTTCACCCACGTGCAGTCCGGCCCGACCTGCACACAGCTCCTCGCCTATATGGGCGCCGACTGCATCAAGGTGGAGCGGCCCGGCGTCGGCGACATCACGCGCGGTCAGTTGCGCGACGTCAAAGGCGCCGACAGCCTGTATTTCACCATGCTCAATGGTTCGAAGCGCTCGATCACGATCGATTCGAAGCATCCCAAAGGCAAAGAAATACTCGAGCGCCTGATCAAATATTGCGACGTGCTGGTGGAAAATTTCGCTCCCGGCGCGCTCGACCGCATGGGGCTGACCTGGGATTACATCCACAAGACCAATCCGCGCATGATCGTCGCTTCGGTGAAGGGTTTTGGTCCCGGGCCGTACGAAGACTGCAAGGTGTACGAGAACATCGCGCAGTGCGCCGGCGGATCGGCCTCGACCACCGGCTTCCGCGACGGTCCGCCGCTCGTCACCGGCGCACAGATCGGCGACAGCGGCACGGGGTTGCATCTGGCGTTCGGCATCGTGACGGCGCTGTATCAGCGCGTGCGCACCGGACGCGGCCAGCGCGTGCTCGCGGCCATGCAGGACGGCGTGCTCAATCTCGCCCGCGTCAAGCTGCGCGATCAGCAGCGGCTCAAGCACGGCCCGCTCAAGGAATACAGCCAGTACGGCGAGGGCATTGCGTTCGGCGAAGCCACGCCGCGCGCCGGCAACGATTCCGGTGGCGGTCAGCCGGGCTGGATTCTCAAGTGCAAAGGCTGGGAAAACGACCCGGACTCCTACATCTATTTCATCACCCAGGCGCCGGTGTGGGGCGCCATCTGCGATCTGATCGGCAAGCCGGAATGGAAGACCGATCCGGACTACGCCACGCCGCCGGCGCGGCTGCCGCGGCTGCGCCACATCTTCGATACGATCGAGCAGTGGACCATGACCAAGACCAAATTCGAGGTCATGGAGACTTGCAACAAATACGACATCCCGGTCGGTCCGATCCTGTCGATGAAGGAGATCGCCGAAGAGCCGTCGCTGCGGGCGACCGGCACCGTGGTCGAGGTCGATCATCCCAAGCGCGGCAAGTATTTGACGGTCGGCAATCCGGTCAAACTGTCGGATTCGCCCGCCGACGTGCGGCGTGCGCCGCTGCTTGGCGAGCACACCGAGCAAATCCTGCGCGACGTGCTCGGCTATTCGACAAAGGAGCTGACGGACATCAAAGCCTCCGGCGCCATCACGGCGCCGGAGAAGCCCGCCAAAGCCGAGGCGGCGTAACTCTTTTCCCCTCCCCCTTGTGGGGAGGGGCAGGGGCGGGGGTCGAGAGGATTAAACTCAGCACAGACTACTGCGAAAGTCGTCTGCTGCTTGAGAACAGCCCTCCCGACCCCCATCCCTAACCCTTCCCCACAAGGGGGCAGGGAATGGTTCAGAGCAGTTTGAGGATTTTACCGATGCGTATTGTGGTCCACGGCCAGCAGGCGTTCGGCAAGGCGGTGCTCGAGGCGTTGCTCAAGCGCGGCGATGACGTCGTCGCCGTCTATGTCGCCCCCGAGAAGGAGGGCGCCAAAGCCGATCCCCTGAAGGAAGCGGCGCTCGCCGCCAAGCTGCCGGTCCATCAGCCGGCGTCGTACCGCAAGCCCGAAGTGGCGGAGGAATTCCGCGCGCTAAAGCCGGACTTGCAGGTGATGGCGTTCGTGACGTTGTTCGTGCCGGAGGAATTCTTGAACATCCCGACCCACGGCTCGATCCAATATCACCCGTCGCTGCTGCCGGCTTATCGCGGCCCGAGCGCGATCAACTGGCCGATCATCAAGGGCGACGCCGAAACCGGACTGTCGATCTTCTGGCCCGACAACGGCCTCGATACCGGCGACGTGCTGCTGCAGAAAAAAACCAACATTGGGCCCGTCGACACGCTCGGCACGGTCTATTTCGACCGCCTGTTCCCGATGGGCGTCGATGCGATGCTGGAGGCTGTCGATCTGGTCAAGGCCGGCAAGGCGCCGCGCATCAAACAGGACGAAGCAAAAGCCACTTACGAAGGCCGCTGCGGTGCCGACAATGCCCACATCGACTGGGGCCGGCCGTGGCAGGAGATCGATCGGTTGATCCGCGGCTGCAATCCGGCGCCCGGTGCCTGGTCGCGGCTCGGCGACAAGACGCTGAAAATCTTCGACGCCAAACCGCTTCCCGCCAAGGATCCCAAAGGCATTGCCGGCAAGATGGGCGAGATCGTCGCCATCGAGAACGACGGTTTTTTGGTGGTGTGCGCCGATGGCCGTTTCAAGGTTACGCGCGTTCAGGCCGATGGTCCCAAAATCGGCGCCGCCGAGTTTGCCACGGCCGCCAAGCTCACCGCCGGCACAAGGCTGCAATGATCGACGCCGCGATGCTGCCGTCGCACGCGCTGCGAATTTGCTGCGAACGTTAATCCCACTCCTGGAACGAGGTTTTCATGAATCCCCCTGCCGCTGCCGCTAAGGCGCCCGTCCTCTCCTCCCAGCACGCTCATCCGAAGTCCGACATTGAAATTTCTCAGGCCGCCAAAAAACGGCCGATCATCGACATCGCGCGCGAAAAGCTCGGCATCGGGCCGGAGAATCTCGAGCCGTACGGCCATTACAAGGCCAAAGTGTCGATGGACTTCATCAACTCGCTGCAGAGTCGGCCGAACGGCAAGCTCATTCTGGTTTCCGCCATCAACCCGACGCCGGCTGGCGAAGGCAAGACCACCACCACGGTAGGCCTGACCGACGCGCTCAACTACATCGGCAAGAAGGCGATGCTGTGCATCCGTGAGCCGTCGCTCGGGCCTTCCTTCGGCATGAAGGGGGGCGCCGCAGGCGGCGGCTATGCGCAGGTCGTACCGATGGAGGACATCAACCTGCACTTCACCGGCGATTTCCACGCCATCACCTCGGCGAATAACCTGCTCGCCGCGCTGCTCGACAATCACATTTACTGGGGCAACGGGCTCGGCATCGATCCGCGCCGGATCGCCTGGCGCCGTGTGCTCGATATGAACGACCGCGCGCTGCGCTCGATCGTCAATTCGCTCGGCGGCGTCGCCAATGGCTTTCCGCGTGAGGACGGCTTCGACATCACGGTGGCTTCCGAGGTGATGGCAATCTTCTGCCTCGCCCGCAATGTGGAGGATCTGAAAAAGCGGCTTGGCAACATCGTCGTCGGCTATACGCGGGACC
>JASHXZ010000192.1 GCA_030043285.1 Xanthobacteraceae bacterium
CGAATGGATCAGCGCCGGCGCGACCACGTCCTGCCAGCTTTTCGGCGGCGTTTTCAATTCATCGTGACGGGCCATGAAGTCGGCGAACATTTGGATGCCCGCAACGGCACTGCCGAACTCGTCCTTATTGTCCTTGAGCACCGCGGTCACGGCCGGAGCGTCGAGCGCCTTCGACGGCTCGTGCGCCAAAAAAATGCGCGCGGCGCGGTTCGGATCGTCGCGGATGAGGCGCGCGGCCTCGTCCATGGCCTTCGCGATGGCTTCGACGATCTTGGCGTGCCCATCGATGTAGCCCTTGGTCGCCGCCAGGACGAGGAAAGACGCTTTGCCGCCGACGACGTCCTCCGAGCCGAGTACGCGGTGAATTTTTTGATCCTTAAGTGCAATCTCGGTGAACGGCGGCGACGCAAAATACGCCGCGATATCGCCTGCGCCCGAGATCAGACCGGCGACGCCGTCGCCCGGCGGTAGCGCCACGATCTGGTTCTGCAGCCGGTCATAGGCGCCAAAGACTTTTTCCGACTGCATCTGCAGCACATAGGTTTGCGGTGCGGTCAACGTCGGCACCGCAATGCTGTCGCCCGCGCGCAGATCGGCGAACGAGCGCAGCTGCGGCCGGTTGCTGAGCAACGCGAGCGGCAGCGTCGTCAGCCCGGAGACCACAAGAATTTGCCGCGGCGAGCCCTTGCCGTTCTGCCAAGCTGTCAGCAGCGGCGCCGTGCCAAACGGCGCCATGTCGATTGTGCGCCCCGCGAGCGCTTCCTGCATCGGTCCGGCGCCGAGGAAGCGTTGATAGGACGCTTTCACATCGACGTGCAGTTCCTTGGCGTATTTTTCAACCAGCTTTTGGTCTTCACAGAT
Source organism: Xanthobacteraceae bacterium (assembly GCA_030043285.1). Taxonomy (GTDB): domain Bacteria; phylum Pseudomonadota; class Alphaproteobacteria; order Rhizobiales; family Xanthobacteraceae; genus BOG-931. The sequence goes on from JASHXZ010000192.1 coordinate 862, forward strand.
ATAGGCGGGCAAAAACGCCAAGCCGAAGCCGATGCCGATCCGCACCGGCTCGGCAGCGCGCACCGACGCCGCGGCAGCAATCACGAACGCCGTTGCGGCAAGGAGGCTGCAAGCCGTGCTGGAACCTTTTCCCCTCATTGCCGAACTATAATGTGTCACCCCTTCCCAGAAAATGCTCTCGCAACCGTTCGCGGCCGGCAAGTGCGGCGCGCAAGTCGAAGCCGTTGACGATGGCGAGCCGAAAACCGCCAGGGGGCATGGCGTGACGCTCAGGCGCGCGGTCGTCGTGAAAGGTGATCTGCACGCTGGTCACGCCTGGCATACGCTTGACCTCATCGACGAGCGTCGGCGGCGGATGGCGATAGAGGCGGCCGTTCGGTCCGAACAGCACGACGCTATAACCTTCGCACGGCTCGTCATCGTAAAAATCCCAGTCGCCGCGCTCGTAGAGGCCGACCAGCGCCTCGACCCAGCCCGGGCCGTACAGATCGGGCCATTGATCGGCGAAGCGCAAATGCGCCTCGATGATAGTGCCGCCGATGGTTTCGAGGTTGAGCATGCCGGTATAGCCGGCGAGATGGGCATTGATCCACGCGCCGCATCGCTCTTCGATGCCCGCATCGGGCTCGGCATGCACGATCCAGTAATCGAAGGTGCCCTCGCCTGCCGGCTTGCCGGTGACGTGGCGCCACCAGCGCGGTTCGCCTGCGACCACTGCAACGTCGGACGACACGTGGCGGCCCTCGAGCAGGGGCATCCAAAAATGGCCCGGCGCATAATACAGATCGTAATCGAGGGCCGAATGCAGCACGCAGCTGCCCACGCCCATGCCCTTCAGATTCACGATCGGCTTGGAGAATACTGGAAAGCGTGGCGGCGTAACGCCGTGCGGGGCCGCTTGGAGGCTTTGGCTCAGCGCAACCGCGAGCTTGTTATAGACCCAGCGTTGCGCCGGGTACCATTGCCAGGCGTCGCTATCCTCGGTCGGGATGTTGGCCGCGGTCTTGACGTGGGCGAAATATTGCAGGCGCCACGGATCGGCTTCGCAGACTGGCATCAGGAGTCAGGGATCAAGGATCGTGGATCAGGACAGAGTAGCAGAAAAGCTCCGTACTGACCTCCTGATTTCCCTGATCCGTGATTCCCGATCCCTCACCTTATCACCGCCGCCGCACCCGCTTGCCCGCCCCGTTCTTGCCGGCGGCAGAACGGCGCGCCGCGCCCGCTCGATGGTTCGCTTTTGCGGCATCATGGTCCTCCGTGCGGTGCATGCATGAAAAACCAGCGGAGCGCCGGCGGAATGGTTCGCGGGTCGAGCGTGGCGGGTCAGCGGCGCAGCGCGTGCACGGCAAACAGGCCGTCGCTGAACACCTTGACCGGCGTCCAGCCGGCGCCGCGGGCCAGTGCCTGGAATGACTCGACGCTGTATTTGTAGCTGTTCTCGGTGTGAATCGTCTCGTCGCGGCCGAAGCCGATCTCGATGCCGTTTACCCGCACCCTTTGCGGCTTCGTGCTGACGAGATGCATTTCGATACGGCTTTGCGCAGCGTTGAAGAAGGCGCGATGTTCGAACGCGGCAAGATCGAAATCGGCGCCAAGCTCGCGGTTCATCCGGACCAACAGGTTGAGGTTGAATTTCGCCGTCACGCCCTGTGCATCGTTGTAGGCGCGGTAGAGCGTAGCCTCGTCCTTGACCAGATCGATGCCGACCAGAAGCAACGCGTCGGCGCCGAGCATGTCGCCGCTATGGCGCAAAAACGCGCTCGCCTCGGCCGGCTCGAAATTGCCGATAGTGGAGCCCGGGAAGAAGCCGACGCGCGGCAGCGTCGCGAGCTCCGCCGGGATGGCGTAGGGCTTGGTGAAATCCGCGACCAACGGATGCACGAAGAGACGCGGCAGGTCGCGCTCCAGCTGCGTCAGATCCTGCTGCAAAAAGTCGCCGGAAATATCGACCGGGATGTACGCCGCCACGGTCGCGGCAGCGCCGAGCAGAATGCGCGCTTTGCGGCTCGAGCCGCTGCCGAACTCGACGAGCGCGGCGCCTGGCGGAAACATCGAAGCCATGGCCGCCGCATGGTCGCGCAAAATCGCGATTTCGCAACGCGTCGGATAATATTCCGGCAGCTCGGTGATGCGCTCGAACAAAGCCGAGCCGGCAAGATCGTAAAAATATTTCGGCGCCAGCGTTTTCGGCCGCGCGGTGAGGCCGGCGATCGCGTCGGCCGCAAACGACTCGTCGGCCCCGACAAGGGGCGCCGCTTTAAACACGCCGCGGATGTTCATGAGCTGACTCAATCGTCGAATTGCGCAAGGCGCAAGCCGCTGAATTGCCAGCGCGCCGTCGGATAAAAGAAATTGCGGTAGCTTACCCGTGCATGGTTCTGCGGCGTCGCCAGCGACGAGCCGCGCAGCACCATCTGATTGACCATGAACTTGCCATTATACTCGCCGAGCGCACCCGCCGCGGCGCGATAGCCCGGATAAGGGGAATAAGCATCGCGCGTCCATTGCCAGACGATGCCGAAAGCGTCGGCCAGTGCGCCGCTGCGCGCCGCCACCTCCCATTCGGCCTCGCTCGGCAAGTGTTTTCCTGCCCACCGGGCGAACGCATCGGCCTCGTAATAGCTGACGTGGCAAACCGGCGCTGCCGGATCGATGCGGCGGAGCCCACCGAGCGTCATGGAGAACCACTCGCCGTCGATTTGCCGCCAATAGCCGGGCGCCCTCCAGCCTTGCGCCTCGACCGCGGCAAAACCATCCGACAACCACAGCATCGGCGCGACGTAGCCGCCGTCAGCCATGAACGCGAGCCACTCGCCATTGGTCACGAGTGTGCGCGACAGCCGCACCGGAGCGAGCAACACGTCGTGCGCCGGTCCTTCGTTGTCGAAGCAGAAGCCGTCGCCGTCGTGACCGATGCGGGCAATGCCGGCGAGCGGCACGGCAGAAACGGTGCCAGCCTTTGCGCTGCTCGGCCATTGCCAGTGCGGATCGTAAGCCGGGTGTGTGGCGTTGAGCGAAAATGCGTGCAGGATGTCGGTGAGCAACAGCTCCTGATGCTGCTGCTCGTGATGCAGGCCGATCTCGACGATCGGCACGACCGCGGCCAAATCGTTGGTCGTTTCGATCAGCGCGGCCAGGGCGCCATCCACATGAGCGCGGTAGGCCGCCACTTCGGCCGCGTCCGGCCGGGTGATCAGGCCGCGCTGTGGCCGCGCCTGACGCGGTCCGGCGGAGACATAATACGAGTTGAACAGATAGCCGAAGCGGTCGTCGAACGGCTCGTAGGCTGGCGCAAAGCGCCGCAATAAAAATTCCTCGAAAAACCAGGTGACGTGGGCGCGATGCCACTTGGTCGGGCTCGCGTCCGGCATTGACTGAACCACCTGGTCTTCGGCCGACAACAGGCCGGCGCGCCGCTCGGTTTCGCCGCGCACGGTTCGGAAAGCTTGGAGCCAGAATTGTCGTGGGTCGTCGGACGTCGATTCGGTCGGGCGCGCTGTGCCGCCGCCGCTTGAGTGCTGCACCGAACCTTCCGACTCGGACACCGGAATACGCCGGGAAACCGCAGAACGTGGCATCGCAAAATCCGTAAATGACAGGAGATCGACGAACTGCAATCGAATCTTTGGCCGGGAAGATAATCAGGCCCCGGTCACCCGGTTCCATAGATGCGCCATTCGGCGCCGACTGCAATGCGCTTTGGCGGGCCTAACGGGCTTGTGATCGCAACCGACGCGGCGCGTCACATGGCGCCCGGCGTTGTCGCGGCCATAGCCCCGCCGTATGGTCGGCGTGGCAAATGCCGGCGGGCACCGGAGTCGAAAGGGCGGAACGATGAAAAAGCGCAAAAGCGGCGCAAAAACCGCAAGCAAGCCGTTGCTGCCGCGCGAGCGCGCCGATTTTTCGGCGATCGTCGACCGGCCGCCGCTGAAATTGCCGGGCAACGCGCGCGTCGTGTTCTGGACCATCGTCAATCTCGAAGTCTGGGACATCGCCAAGCCGATGGCGCGGCAGGTGCTGGCGCCGCCGACCGGACAAACCATGCTTCCCGACGTGCCGAACTGGAGCTGGCACGAATACGGCATGCGGGTCGGCGTCTGGCGTTTCTTCGAGCTGTTCAAGCGCCAAAACATCCGGCCGACGCTGGCGGTCAACGCACGGGTCTGCGAAGACTACAAGCGCGTCGCCCAACAGGCGCGCTCCGACCGCTGGGAATTCATGGGCCACGCCTATCAGCAGGGCCCGATCCACAGCGAGCCAAATCAGAAAGCGATGATCGCGCGTTCGCTCGATGTCATCGAACGGTTCACCAGCAAGCGCCCGGTCGGCTGGCTCGGCCCGGGACTGACGCAGACTTTGGAGACGCCGGAATTGCTGGTCGACGCCGGCATCAAATATATCGGCGACTGGGTCTACGACGATGAGCCGACCACGATCCGCACCGCCAAGGGCCCGCTGGTCACCCTGCCCTACACGGTCGAGCTCAACGACATTCCAATGATGATCGTGCAGCACCATGAGAGCGATTATCTGTTGCGGCGCGCCATCGATCAGTTCGACCGGCTCTACGCTGAAGGCGAACACCGCGCCAAGATCTTTCCGCTCGCCATCCATGCCTATATCAGCGGCCAGCCGCATCGCATCAAACACTTGGAAGCGATCTACGACTACACGCGCCGCTTCGACGGCGTCCTGTACTGGACCGGCGAGGAGATTTTGGATTGGTATCAGAAATCCCACTCATCCTCATCCTGAGGTGCGAGCGAAGCGAGCCTCGAAGGATGTAGGCCACGGCGCAGGGGCCTACACCCTTCGAGGCTCGGCGCTGCGCGCCGAGCGCCTCAGGGTGAGGATTT
>JASHXZ010000193.1 GCA_030043285.1 Xanthobacteraceae bacterium
CGCGCCAGATAGCGGCCCGGCACGACGCGCAAGCCGGCCTCGCGCCATAGCGCAAGCGTCGCCGCTTCGCTGCCACCCTGAGCCGCGACGTCGAGCCAGAGAAAGAACCCGCCAGCCGGGCGGCGGTAGCCGTAGCGATCACCGATGATCTGATCGGCGAGATCGAATTTTTCCCGGTACAGCCGCCTGTTGTCCTCGACATGGCGCTCGTCGCCATAGGCGGCGATGGCGACATGCTGCAGCGGCATCGGCACCTGCGGCGCGGCGACGTTGCGCAACTCGAGATAGGCTTGGAGGAATTTGCGGTCGCCGGCGGCGAAGCCGACCCGCAAGCCGGGCAGGCTCGAGCGCTTCGACAACGAGTGAAACACCACGACGTTGGCAAAATCCGGCCCGGCGGCTTCAAGCATGCCGGCCGGCGCTTGCTCGCTGTAGATCTCGCAATAGCATTCGTCGGAAAAGATCAAAAAGCCGAAGTGGCGCGCCAGCGCGGTAAGGCGATCCAGATAATCGCGATCGGCAACCGCACCCTGCGGGTTGGCCGGCGAGGCGAGATAGACCGCAACGGTGCGAGCGAGCAATTCATCGCTCAGCGGGTCGAGATCCGGCAAAAAGCCGGTTTCCCGCGTTGTCGGCAGATAGACCGGCTCGCAATCGGCCGCGACTGCACCCGCCGAATAGGCCGCATAAAACGGATTTGGAATGAGCACCGCCGGACGGCCGGCGCGCGGACTAACCCAATTCTTGGCCGCAAGCGCGGCGAGAAACAGTCCTTCGCGCGTGCCGTTGAGCACCAGCACTTCGGAGGCCGGATCGACCGGGCGGGGCAGCGTATAGCGGCGGTCGAGCCACTTGCCGACCGCTTGGGCGAACTCATCCAAGCCCTTGTTCATCGGGTAGCGACCGAATTCGGCAAGATGCGCCTGCAGGATCGAGCCGACGAAAGGCGGAATCGGATGCTGCGGCTCGCCGACCGCAAGGCTGATCGCGGGCTTGGCGGGCGCGATGCCGTCGAGCAATTCCCGTAAGCGCACGAACGGCGAGCGCCCGTTTTGCGCACCGGCAGGCGGAGGAGAAGATTGGCGGGTCATCCTATACATCACACGCAGCGGGGCCGCCCGCCGGATCACCGATCCGGCAGAATAGGAGCGGCGAGGTTAAGACTCGATTAAGGTTTACGGGCGAGCCCCTACCCTAAGTATCTCATGATCCTAGGGATTTTGTTGACTTCTTGTCGGGTGCCGCTCCGCAATGGCGTTATAGCACGGCGACGTAACCCAGGCATTGATTCTTGTTACCGGATGACGACCAGCGCATCGAGCGCGGTCGCGCCGTCGCCCTTGGGGTGCACCCTCAGCGGGTTGATGTCGATCTCGGCGATCTCCGGAATAGCGTGCATCAGTTGCCCGATCGCCAGCACGACCTGCGCCACCGCCTCGATGTCGGCTGGCGGCGCGCCACGCACGCCCGCCAGCAACTTTGCGGCGCGCAGCTTGCCGAGCGCTTCGAGAATCTCCGCGGCATCGGCGCTCGCCGGCAGGACTTGAATGTCGCCGAGGGCTTCGACCCAGATGCCGCCTAGTCCGAGCAGCAGCACGGTGCCCCAGCCGGGATCGCGCTTGGCACCGACCATCAACTCGATCCCGGGCGGCGACATTTTCTCGACGAGCGCGCCATCGAGCTTCACGTTGGGCGCGGCGCGCTGCACGTTGCGCATGGCGCGGTCCCAGGCGGCGCGGAGCGCCGTCTCATCGGCGAGATTGAGCGCCACCGCGCCGGCTTCGGTCTTGTGCGACAGCGCCGCGGCCTGCGCTTTGAGAACGACCGGGTAGCCGATCTTTCTGGCAAATGCGGCCGCTTCGTCTGCGGTGCGCGCGAGCCCGCCGTCGGGAATGGCGATGCCGGCCGCAGCCAGCACCTTCTTGCCGAGCCATTCCGGCTGCGCGCCGTCGCCGAGCCGCGGCAGCCCAGTAAATGGCGCCGCAGCCGCGGCGACGCGATTGCGCGCAAGCAGGCGGCCGTAGCGCGTGTACAGCGCAATAGCGCGCAGCATGCGGTCGGACGAACGCGAGAACACGGCCGGACTTTCGTTCACCGCCGCCATGACATCGTCGCCAAGCTGCCAAGTGTCACCGAGCGGGACCAAAACCTTGGGTTTGGATGAATGCGCCATGCCTGCGTTGAAAGCCTTCACAGGAAGGGCCGTGCTGATCGGAAACGAGACGAACAGCGTACCCACGTTCGGATCGTCGAGCAGCGCTTTGGTGACGGCGGGCAACATGGCCGGCGTAAACCCGGCCGTTGTGTCGAGCGGATTGCCGTAATTGCCGTACGACGGCAGCGTCTCGCGGATCGTCTTCAGCGTCGCCGGATCGAGTTCCGGCAGATCGAGCGCAATGTCCTCGCCGAAATCGTTGGTCAGGCCCACATAGGCGCCCGATGCGGTGAGCACGCCGACACCCTTGCTCGGGGGTTCGGGAAAGCGCTGCAGGATGGCGACGAGGTCCACGGCCTCGTCCATGGTGCCGACCGCGATGGCGCCCGCGTCTTCGGTCAGCGTACGCACCGTGGCGTAGTCGCCGACCAGTGCGCCGGTATGGGACTGCGCCGCCTTGCGCGCCTTGGCGCCGCGGCCGGCCAGCATCAGCACCACGGGCTTGCGGGCGGCGCGCGCACGCCGCAGCGCCGCCAGAAACGCCTGCGGCCGCCTGATCTCCTCGCAATACGCCATGATCACGCGGGTGGCGCCGTCGTCGACCAGAAATTCGATGAAATCGACTGTTTCGAGACCGGATTCGTTGCCGGTCGAGATCACGTAGGACACCGGAACGCCGCGGCCGTCGCAGGCGCGCTGGAAGTGGCCGAGCAGACCACCGCTTTGACCGATGATCGCGACTCCCTCGCTGACGCCGCGCGACGCCGCACGGGCATAGATCATGTGCAGCATCAAGCCATCGACGTTGTTGGTGATGCCGAGGCAGTTCGGCCCGACGATCGCCAGCCCAGCGGCGCGCGCGGTCGCGGCGACGGCATCCTGCGTCGCGTAATCGCCGGTCTCGGCGAAACCGGCGGCGAACACCATCGCCGAACCGACCTTGCGCCGCACGCACGCTTGCATCGCTTCGGGCACGGCGGCAGCCGGCAAGGTAAACACCGCGAGGTCGACGCCGTGCGGCAATTCATCGGCGCTTTTGAGCACCACCCGCCCGTCGATCGCCGCATCGCTCCGGCCGACCAGAAAAACGTCGCCCAAAAAGCCATTGACCTTCAGGCATTGCAGGATGATCTGGCCGGCACTGCCAGGCCGCGCCGAGACGCCGATGACCGCAACCGAACGCGGGCGCAGGACTCGCGCGACCGCGTTGGGGCCGCGCGCGTCTTCCGCTCCGCTCATGCCGCGTCCTTGTCGGGCTGCCACATCAAAAGGTGCTCGCCATTGGCCAGCGGATGCCAGTACGGCTTCACCTTCATGCCGACTTTCAGCTCGTCGGCCGTGCAGTTGACCACATCGGCAATGAGGTTGACGCCGACGTCGAGCGTGACGCTGGCGATGGCATAAGGCTCGGCGCCCTGGAACGCCGGCGTGCCGCGCTGCGCGATGGTGAACGAGAACACGGTGCCCTTGCCGGAGACTTCGCGCCACTCGATGTCGCGCCGCCGCCCGGTGAAGATGCTGACCGGCCGGGGAAAGTGCTGATATTTCTTCGCGGTCTTGCAGTACTGAATGACGAGCTTCTTCTGCCGCGTCGCCTCCCAGAACGGCATGCCGAAATCGTAATGTTTGATGTCGCGCTTGACGTTGAGCGTGTCGTTGAGTGCCTCGGCCATGATGCCCCCTATTGGTTCGGGATGAGCGCCAGCGCGGCGCTCGAGCCCCAGTTGCGCCCGTAATTGATCCAGCCGATGCCGGTGACCAGCGCATTGGCGGTGTCTTTCACCTGACGCTCGCCGGCTTCGCCCATGAGCTGGCGCAC
>JASHXZ010000194.1 GCA_030043285.1 Xanthobacteraceae bacterium
GACCGCCGGCCGGATGGACGATCCGGAATTATGGTAAACGCCCGGTAAAATATGGGGCGTGCACGCAGTGGTCTCGATGCCCTGTGCCACCGCAATCCTGGCCATGGCGAGCGACACCCCGATGTCACTCGCCCCGTCATCAAGTCCCGGCAGAATGTGGCAATGTAGATCGATCACGGTGCCATGTATCCCGAAGACCGCGGCAGGGCGGTCGGCAGTTCTGGATTACATGCGGAAATCTAGCCTACTTCTCCCTACGCTGTTGCGAAAAAGATACAGTCATTTCGATAATCGTTCTTCCGTATAAAAGCTCGCGCCGATTGGGGTGTACCGCTGGTTCGCGGCGGCGGGTTGCAGTACTATGGTGCCGCTGCTTCGAAGCGCAAAGGGATCGCAGGGGACGCGATATGCGGGGGTTTTGCGCCGCTGTGTGTTTTGGCTGCTCGTTGCTGGCGGCAACGGCGTGTCGCGCCGCCACGGTTGAGCCGCTTCACGGCCAAATCTCCATTAATCAGGGCCAGGGCTTTCATCAGATCGACGGCGCGGCAGAGTTGAAAGCCGGCGATTCGGTCATCGTCAGCCCAGGCGGTACCGCCACCGTATCCTATGCGGATGGCTGTAACGTCGACCTGAAACCCGGCGCGGTGATGGTTATAGCTGCTTTGTCGCCGTGCACCTCCGGATCATACGCCCAAGAGCAAGACTCGAATTGGCAAAATCACGACGACACGAAATGGATCGTCGGTGGCGTCCTGCTCGCCGCCGGCGGCGTCCTGGCGTACGAGATCTACCAGTCGACGCAGAACAACCACCAGGGTCAGCCTCCGCCCGCGAGTCCTTAAAGATCGACGCATGCCGCGGGTTCATGCCGCGCCGTGCCCTGGACCGTGCCGCTTCGTTCGCTGCGCCATCGCCGTTTGTCTCACCCTTCTCGGTATTTTCGCTGTTTCGCCGGGCGCAATAGCTGCGCTGCGGATTACTGACGACCGCGGCGGCAACATCGGAGCCTATTGGTCGCGTTTCAGCGCTGTGCGCGACAGCAATGAGCAGGTGATCATCGACGGCAAGTGCTCCTCCGCCTGCACGTTGGTCTTAGGACTCGTGCCGTCCCGCCGCATCTGTGTCACCAAGAACGCGGTCTTCGGCTTTCATGCCGCCTGGCGGCCGGGTTTTCTCGGCCTGCCGGTCATCAACGCGCCGGCAACCCGCACACTGTTGAGCTCTTACCCGCCGGCCGTGCGGCAATGGATCGCGCGCAATGGCGGCCTCACCGACAAGATGCTTTATCTCTCCGGCCGCGATCTCTTGGCGCTCTATCGCGAATGCCGCTGAGGCTGCGGCGCCGCTTCGATATCGCTCTATTCGGCCCAGGCTCTCGCGGCGGTGCCGGGCCGCCGCCAGATCTGCGCGGCAAGGCGCAGTAGCGCCCCGCCGACGAGCATGACGACGAATGGCAGATACGTCAGGGGATACTCGTCGGCGCCGTGCGCCCGCAGCGGCTCGACGATGAAATCGACGGCAAAGACCAGCGCGATATACTGCATCGCGCCCTCGCACGCGATGCGCCAGACGCGCGGTCCGAGCCAACCGCGCAGTCGCGGCAGGGACAACAGCGCAAGCGCGTACGTGCACGCCACGCCGGCCCAGAACAGCAGCATGGGCGCGCGCTGATCGGCGGCAACGGTCATCAGCCAGAGCACCAGTCCGACGTGAACCGTAAGCGCCGCCGCGAAGGCGAGACCGAACGCACGTCCTTGGCGCGCCAGAACTGCAAAGCGCGGTCCGCAAAGCCGCGCCAACGCACCGCCCGCGTAAGCCGGCAAGAACAACAAAAAACACCACCGCGCCGTCACCCGCAACGCCAGCGCGGTGCCGGCTCCGCCGGCGCCCGCGACGGCGAGTACGATCGCGGCCAGCGCCGAAGACACGACAAAGGCCGCTGCCATCCAGTAGCTGACCGCTGGCGGCGCGGCGATCGAATGCGCCCCGACTGGTCGATCCGGGGAGCCGATACGCTGCGACGGGTGCGCCGTTACGTTGGTTCCGCTCACAGGGCTTTTGCTCCGCCTCGAGAAGACCCCATGACGCCCCCCAGTCAAGCAGGAGTGAGCAGTAACCTAAACTCGCAACCTAGGTGGCGCCAATGCGGCAGCCGCAGAACGCGACGGAGCCAGCTTGCACCTTGGCGTCGGTGTCGTCGTGCCGGCCTTCAAATTACGCGCCCGGCTCGATAAGCTCAGAGCCGCCCAGCGGACAGGTGGCGCTGTCGCGTAGTCAAACATGAGCGACTGTGATGAGCGATGCTGTTGCGACGACTCCCCCCATCAAGCGTCGGCACACGAGGTTCTGGCTCTACGAACTGCCATTCAGCCTGGTGCTGGTCCTGACAATCTTCGGCGTCGCCTACGAGACTTTCTCACGGCAGCCGATCAGGCAGTATTGGGAAATCCTCGCGCCGTTCCTGGTGCTGGTCTGCGTCGGCGCGGGCTGGCACCACGCCCACGACAATGCTGCGCGCTGGCGCCTGGTGGGAACGCAAGTGCTGCATTGGCTCGCGTTCCTCATCGTCATAAATCTGATGTTGCTGCCGACGGTGCAGAGGAATTTCAGCGCAAACTCGACTGGACTGGCGATCTTAACGTTGCTGTCGCTCGGCGCGTTTACCGCGGGCGTGCATATCCCATCCTGGCAAGTCTGCCTGCTCGGCCTGATCATGGCGCTCGCCATTCCTGCCCTCGCCTGGGTGGAAAACTCCGCGTTGTTTTTCCTCCTGATGACGGCCGGCGTTCTCGCAATCATCGCCCTGCTGTGGTGGCATTGGCACCGGCGCCGTGCCTGATCGCACCGGACGAGACGGCGATGCCGATGAAGGCCGGCGTCGGGCGGCCTCAGGCGGCATCGTAATCTCGTTAGACGCGCGCCAACCTGCGATGCGGCCGCAGCTTCGACGAAACGCCGGCGGACCGGACGGATCAGTTAACCGGCAACGTGGAAAATCTAACGCCGGCTGCATTGCGCACTTCAATGCACCAGCCCATCCACGCCTTGTCGAGGCTGTTTTTCAGGTCTTCGACGATCGCGCCCGCAAAATCAATCGCAGCCTGCGGGCTGCGGAATTCATGGCCGCGATAATCGTAGAGCGATTGGTCGCCGCCCATATAGTCGAAAAAGAAACGCGTCATTGCTACCTCTTGTAGGCCCCTCCTGCCGCGATTTTGTACCCGAAACCCTCTATGGTTTCCTTAAAGTAACGTCTAAAGATGGATGGTTATAACGATTGTTCCGGCCACCGGAGTCCGGAAAATTAAACCAAAATTGCAACCGAATCGCCGAGCTCAAGCGGCACCCGCTTTCACGTTCGGACAAAACCGAACCACTGCAGTCACGCACCGCCTGCAGCACTAAGCGAAGCAATCTTCGCGGAATAGGCCCGATTGATCCTTAGCGCGGATCTAAAGGGAACGACAATTTGCAGCGTCCTAATAAAGCATCGCACTCACGATCAAAATTGCGCAGATCGCGAGCACGGCAAGCAAAGTCGGCCATAACACGAGACGTCCACTTACTCGCCGACTGGCTTGGACTCTTCGCGATGCACGCGATCCGCCAGTTCGAGCCAGCACTGGGCCATTTCCAGCAAAGTGGCCTTCGAACCCGCGTCCTCGAGTCTCTGCGCGAGTTCCAGGCATTGCGCGGCCTTCCTCCTGTATTCGTCCGCACGTGTAGGCACTTGCGCCTTCCCCGCTCGGAGCGTGACGCGAGCTCCGTTGTTTGGTTCGGATTTTAGTGAGGCTGACCACGCAAGGTGACACAATCCGTGTCACACGATGCCCGAGATGGTGCCGGGCAGAGAAGGGAAACGGGGCGTCGCCGGCCGGCGCAATTACGCTACGCACGCCGCCGCCGACGCCCAAGTGAGGACGTATGTGACCGCGCAACGGCGCGCGGCCCGACAACAACAGCAACGAAGCGTGGTTTAATTCCGCCGCGATTGCGGCGAGTTATGGTCCGCGGCGTAAGTTGTCAAATCATTGTCCTCGATCCGCAAATCCTGGAATGGCCGGGCGGTGTAGCATTCGCAGGAAATGTGCGTGTTCGGACTCGTAATCGGCGCAATCGGCGGCGCTTCGATCTCGTTTGTGCTGTTCGCCATATTCGCGACGAAGGCGGAGTGATTGCTGCGTCGACCCGACCGTCAGTGTCGCCAGGCGGCCGCTATTGTTATAGCCATAATTGTAGGTGGTCTCGATCTGAGCAACGTTCAGTCGCAAATATAGATGCGCGCGCCTATCAGTTCATGCGTCTATGCCGAGATCAAGGTCGTTTCGAGGCACTGGTGTGGAAGGTGCTCGCGAGTCCTCCAATTACAAAAAAGCCAATAAACGGCCACCACACAGAATTATTTTCCCAGTTCGTCAGATAAACGATCGTACCGTGGTAATTAAGGGGAATGGTACGACCTAGACTCGGCTCGGGATGTCGCGGTCGGCTCCCCGCATAATATCCATATAGAATGACATGCAGGCCTAGGGCGCCGAAAGCGATGGTGGCACATATATAACCGAGTGCTCGTCGAACCCCAATTCTCATTTGCTTACGGTGTCACCAGACCTTGAAGAGTGGATTAACGGTCGTAGCCGTAACGGTGACCGCCGCTCCGGCACCTCCTCCAGCTCCCAGAGTCATACCACCCCCGGCCACAGCGGTACCATTACTGCTCCCATAAAAGCTGTCCGCGCTCGCGGCCAAGCCATCTCCTCCGGTGACGCTTAGATTGTCAAACGGACCCTGTAAGTCACAGATCGTATCGGCATTGGACCAATTTGCGCCAACACCTCCCGATGCACCTTCGCCAAAGCCACTTCCTCCACCGAATGATTGATAAGTTCCAACATTTCCCTGTCCATCGAAAGCAATCCCCGCCGTATACTGAAAGCTTCCAAGGCCTGGAACTGTGAGGTTCAGCGTAAATCCTACTTGTCCTGTCCACAATCCGAGTGGATCGATCAGTAGTATCGGATTGCCCCGTACATATGCATATAGACTGGCCCCGTTAATATGCCCTAGCGGATCCGGTTGAATGAACCGGCCGATGGTCGGATCGTAATGCCGATACCAATTGTAGTGCAGACCATCCTCGATGAGGAAATACTGCCCCGG
>JASHXZ010000195.1 GCA_030043285.1 Xanthobacteraceae bacterium
GGACGTAGTTCCTGGTCTGGCTTCGATGCAATGCTCAGCGTGAAGGAGATGAACTCCTCCATGGTGCGGGTGGCGCCGATGCGGTTGAGCGCCTGCACGACGAAGTAGGCGTCGCGCAGCCAGCAGTACCGGTAGTCCCAGGTGCGGCCGGATGACGGCGCTTCCGGGATCGACGTGGTATGCGCGGCGATGACGCCGCCGGTCTCGTCGAAGTTCGACAGCTTGAGCGTGATGGCGGCGCGGATGATCGCTTCCTGCCAATCGATCGAGATCGACAGACGACGCACCCATTCCATCCAGTAATCGCGGGTGGCCTCGGCGAATTCCCGGCAGTTCTTTTGCAGATCGCCGGCGAATGGCTCGTCCGGCCCGAACACCAGGTGCAGCGGCCGCGTCAGCACGAACGGCGACTCGTTGTCGATCAGCGACAGCGGCGCGTCGGTGGTGAGCCGGATCACGGTCGCCTCGTTCGAATAGCGGATATGATTGCTGCCGAGCGAACGATGCGGCAGCGGCTTGCCGTATTGGCAGGTCGGACGCATGCGGATGGTGATGCGCGGCAATCCGCCGACCGGCTCGATGATGCGATAGAGCTGCGGCGGCCGGAACACGCGCCCGAATTGGCGAAAGCGCGGGGCGAAATCGGTGATGCGCAGCTTGGCGCCATTGCGATCGGTCAAAGTGGTGCTGACCATCGCGGTATTGCGCACGTATTCCGACTGGAACTCCGCCATGTCGTCGAGCACGACGTCGGAGAATCCCTTCTCCTCCTGGCCGGAGAGCAAGCGGCAGAAGATCGGATCGCCGTCGAAGCGCGGATAGCACCACCAGACAAGCCGCGCGCACGGATCGACCAATGCGGCCGTGCGGCCGTTCCCGATCACGGCGAGATCGAGTCCATGATCGATCATTGCGTGCTGCCCAAACCTTCGGTGTGCGAGCCTTCAGCCGCGATCTGGGTCAGCCAGGCGCGAACGGCCTCCGGCGTGTCGAAGTGGCCGTCCACGTCGGCATCGATGCCGCCGACCGAATAGGATTGGCCGCGGAATTGCGGAATGACGTCGAACACCGTCAGGTCGGTGGTGTCGTCGCCGATGAAGATCGGGCGGCGGCCGGCAAACGGCGGGCATTGCATCAGGTCGCACACGGCTTTGCCCTTGTTGGTCGCCGCCGGTTTGATGTCGACCACCAGCTTGCCGGGCAGGACCTCGACGGCCTCACTTGACGTATCGGCGCAAATCTTGCGCACCGCCGCCAACACTTCAGGGCCCTTGTCGGGCGCCAGCCGGTAATGCAGCGCAAGCGAGTAGCCCTTGTCTTCGACCAGGACGCCCGGGCCAAGTTCCGCGACCGTGGCCAGTCTGCGCTTGAGGCCTTTGCTGAGCGGTGGCGTTCGCGATTGCGCCTCGGCATCGCCGCTGGTGCGCATTTCGGCGCCGTGAACCCCGATGGCGGCGAGTTGCAGGGGCGAAAAGATCAAGTCGATCTCGTTGAGCGAGCGGCCGCTGACCAGCGCCACTGCCCCCCCGGTCAGGTCGGCAAGGCGCGTCAGCGTGCGCCGCAGACCGGTGGGAACCCAGACCTGCCGCGGCGACGGCGCAAAATCCAGCAGTGTGCCGTCGATATCGAGCAGGAAGGCGCGGTCGCGGAGATCCGTTACCAGCGGTGGGGGCGCAGCAATGTCCATGGCCTCAATGGCGCGATTCGAAATGCGCAATCCCCTTGGCACGTCCGGGCCCCACTTTTCAATCGACGAATGCCAGCGGCCGGCTCACCGCCTCGAGCGGCTTGCGCTCGGCGGCAACGCCCCAGACCGCCTGCACGGCGGCGGCCACCACCATCAGCACGGCGCCGATCCAGTAGCCTATGGCGACGCTTGACCGCGAGCCGCTGCTGATCAGGAAGCCGAACAGGAGCGGCCCGGCGATGCCGCCAATGCCGGTGCCGATGGCATAAAAGAACGCGATGGCGAGCGCGCGCAGTTCGAGCGGAAATATTTCGCTCACCGTCAGGTAGGCCGAGCTCGCCGCCGCCGAGGCAACGAAGAACACGATCATCCACGCGGCGGTGAGCTCTCCCGCCGAGAGGAGGTTCTTGCTGAACAGATAGGCCGTGGCGGCGAGCAGCACCCCGGACAGCGCATAGGTCGAGGCAATCATGATGCGCCGCCCGACCGTGTCGAACAGCCGGCCGAGCAGCAACGGTCCGAGCACATTGCCGGCGGCAAACGGCAGGATGTACCAGCCGACCTGGTCGACCGGGGCGCCGTAAAAATCGGTCAGGATCAGCGCGTAGGTGAAGAATATCGCGTTGTAGAAGAACGCCTGCGCGATCATCAGGCTCAAGCCGACCAGCGTGCGCTGGCGGAACGTCACGAACAGCGCGTGCGCGACGTCGCGCAACGGCGTGTGATCGCGGGTGCGCAGTCGCACGCGCTGGTGCGCGGCGGCGCCTGCATTCGCGCCGCTGCCGGCGCGAGCCCGCGACGCGCCGAAGACCTGGGCCTCGATGGCGCGCACGATGCGCTCGGCCGCCTGCGTTCTGCCGTGGGTTACCAGCCAGCGCGGGCTTTCCGGAATCCACAACCGCATCATTACAATCACAAGCCCGATAGTCGCGCCGATCAGAAATGCGAGCCGCCAACCGATCGCCGGATTGATGAATGCCGGATCGAGCAATACGATGGAGCCGCCGGCGCCCAATGCCGCGCCAAGCCAAAAACTGCCGTTGATCATAAGATCAGTCCAGCCGCGCAGCCGGGCCGGGATAAGCTCCTGGATTGTCGAATTGATGGCAGTGTATTCGCCGCCAATACCCGCGCCGGTGAAAAAACGAAACAGGGCAAAACTCCAAAAGTTCCACGACAAACCGGTGGCTGCGGTGGCCAGGAGATAGACGACCAGCGTCACGGTGAAAAGCTTCTTGCGACCGAGACGATCGGTGAGCCAGCCGAAGAAAAACGCACCGAGCACCGCGCCGGCGAGATAGCAGCTGCTCGCCAGGCCGACCTCGGCATTGCTCAGGCCGAGCCCCGAGCTTTGCTTGAGCTCACCGGACAGCGAGCCGGCCAGCGTGACTTCGAGACCGTCGAGAATCCAGGTGATGCCCAGCGCCACGATGACCAGAACGCGGAAGCGGCCGAACGGCAGTGCATCGAGGCGCGCCGGAATATCGGTTTCGATGATGCTGCCGGATGGCGCCGCGGCCGGCTCGGTCGCCCGCGCGTCGCGCCGGGGGAGGGGCGCGGCCTGAGCGGAGTCCGGATGCGGCAATCGATTGCCAGCGGCTGAAATCATTGCGCAAGGCTTCCCAGCCCGTGCTGCCCTTGCGTCAACGCCCCGCCGTGAGGGCCGTTCCGCGGCGCTCGCCCACGCCGGCCGTGTTGCCATTCAAATGTCGGGTTGACTTCGAATCCGTTTGGGACGATTGGCTACATTTGATCGGTGCAGTGTTGTCCCGAAGGGGATTGGATGCCGCCGCGGTTGAGGATCGCGTCGGCAGGTCTGTCGCCGGGCGAGTCCACCGCGTGTCCCAAAACGCGGCGCGCCACTCCCAAGGCGGCGGTGCCCTCGAGGGCGGCCGAGCCCGCCTGAGCGAAAGCGTCGCGATGACGAGCTGCGTTAACCCTGCGATGGAAGTCGCAAAGACAGCACGCATCGATAGACGCATAGTGACCAAGAACGGCGGGAGTGCGCGCGCGTGCCCCACGGACGCGATCGCCGCTGCGACCTCCACTCATGTTTGCTTCGGGCGAGTGCGACATGGCTCAGACGCACGTTGACCCCGCAGCCTATCCGGTGCGATCGCCCGGCCGACGGCCCTGGTCCACCCTGATGCGGGTCGCCGGCCGGCTGGAGATTCCGCGGCGGCTGCGCGCGCTGGTCAGGGCGCGGGAATCAAGCCTGATCGCGCTGGCGATGCTGGTGGGCACCATAGCGGGCCTGGTGGTCGCCGCGATGGGCACCTTGGTCGACCTGCTGCACCAGGTTTTTTTCAACCTGCAGCACGACGAACGCCTGTCGGCCCGGCTGTCGCTCAACCCGATATTGGCGCTGTGCGTGCCGTTGCTCGGCGGCCTTCTGTTCGGCGCCGCGACGGAGATGATCAGGCGCTGGCGGCCGGAGCGCGAGGTCGACCCGATCGAAGCCAACGCGCTGCACGGCGGCCGCATGTCGCTGCTCGGCAGCATGATCGTGGCGCTGCAGACGATCTGGTCGAGCGGGGTCGGCGCCGCCGTCGGACTGGAGGCCGGCTACACCCAGGCGGCAAGCGGCATCGCTTCGCGCATCGGTTCGGCATTTCGGCTGCGCCGCGGCGATCTGCGCATTCTGGTCGGCTGCGGCGCGGCGGCCGGAATCGCCGGCGCCTTCGGCGCGCCGCTCGCGGGGGCGTTTTATGGCTTCGAGCTGATCATCGGCAGCTACTCGCCGATCAGCCTGGCGCCGGTCGCCATCTCGGCGCTGCTCGGCTTCGAAGTCACCCATCTGCTGTCGCCGGCCGACATCGGCGTTGTCGCACCCGAGAAGATGACGATCGTCACCCACGATTGGATCATCGCCGGCGTGCTCGGGCTGCTGGCGTCGCTGCTCGGCATCATTCTGATGCGCGGCGTCGCGCTGAGCGAGACGCTGTTTGCGCGGCTGGCGGTGCGGCCGATCCTGCGCACCGCGCTCGGCGGCCTGGTGGTCGGGCTGTGCGCGATGGTGTCGCCGCAAGTGATGTCGTCCGGCCATGGCGCGCTGCGCATTTCCGGCATGCTCGATCTGCCGTTCGATTTCGTGGTGCTGCTGTTCGTATTGAAAATCGTCGCCTCGATTGCGTCGCTCGGGTCCGGCTTCCGCGGCGGCATGTTCTTTTCCTCGCTGTTGATCGGCGCGCTGGGCGGCCACCTGTTGGCCGTGGCGCTGACCATGATGTTTCCGACGGTCTATTTCGATCCGAATGCCTATGCGGTGATCGGCATGAGCTCGCTGGCCGCCGCGGTGATCGGCGGTCCGCTGACCATGATTTTCATCGCGCTCGAAACCACCGGCGACCTGTGGCTGACGACGCTGGTGCTGATTGCGGTGATCATTGCGGCGCAGGTGACGCGCGAGGCGTTCGGCTATTCGTTCGCGACCTGGCGCTTTCATCTGCGCGGCGAAACGATCCGCAGCGCCGCCGATGTCGGCTGGATGCGCGATCTCACGGTCGGCCGGATGATGCGCCAGGACGTGCGCACCGCGCACGCCTCGACCAACGTCGCGGCCTTCCGCGAGGCCTTCCCGCTCGGCTCGACCGCCTACGTGATCGCGGTCGACGAGGCCGACCGCTATGTCGGGCTCATCCACCTGGCCGACGTCCATGCCAACGAGGTCGCGCCGGACCAGCCGTTGAAGGACTTTCTGCTCTACACCGACGAGATGCTGCTGCCCGGCATGGCGGTCAAGGAAGCCGTGCTGGCGTTCGACCGCGCCGAGGCCGAAGCGCTGGCGGTGGTCGACTCGTATATCGACCGGCGCGTCATCGGACTATTGACCGAAGCCTACGTGCTGCGTCGTTACTCGGCGGCGCTGGAGCGGCGCCGCCAGGAAATGCTCGGCGAGGACTAGGGGGAAACGGCGAGCAGGGGCGGCATGGAGATCGCGCGCGACTCTAGCGGCGCGCCGAGGCGCTACCGGAGTTCGTGTCGACGCCCTTCGACTGAGAGCTCAATCTCAGATGCGTCTATCGAAACCCATAGAGCTCACGTACGTTTTGAAGCGCGGCATTGCACTCCGTTGCGCTTCCCGCGGCGTCCGCCTTCTTGGCACGATCAAGCGCATCATCGGCGTCCTTGTTCGCAGTTCCCTCGGCTTGCCGGATCGAACCGGGCGTCGGCTGATGGTGCAGCTGCGCGTCTTTGGTTTGCGGAGCAGTCGGGCCAGTTTGCGGACCAGGCGCGACGTTGGCGATTTGCTGTTCGAGCTGGGCGATCTGTTCGGTGCAGGGCCCGCTCTGCGCGGGTGTGGCTGCGGCAAGCACCACGGCGCTCAACATGAGGCTTGGACTGCGCATGGCGATCTCCCAAAACGATGATTGATCTGCCCTGGGATGTTCCGGTTTTTCCGTCTCTATCTGGCGTCGGAATCCGAGCTTTCGCAAGAGGGACGAAATACGAAATAACGCCGTCGGGTTCCGGCCCGGCGTTTCCGAGCTACACCATCGCCATTGAGCGCCGCTAATCCCGCGGCTGGATGCGCGTGATCCAGCCTTCGTGGTCGACGTACCAGACGGTGACCGGATCGGTGGAATTGTCGATCCAGCTTTCGCGGTCGATGCCGTACGGCTCCGGCAGAACGTATTCGGTGAAATGCTCGGTCTTCGGATCGAAGCGGAAGTAGCGGCCGGAATGCATCTCGCCGCCCCAGACTTCGCCGTTCTTGTCGGCCTGCGCGGTGTACATCGACGCATACGGCGTCGGCAGCGGAAATTCGTGGATGCGCTTTTCCGCCATGTTGAACTCGACGAGTTCGCCGCCGCGGCCGCCGGCCCAGTAATTGTCGTGCAGGTCGAACTCGCCGCGCGCCGGGCCGGAATTGACGCTGGTGTCGGGCTCCCAGACCTCGCCGCTCTTGGTGTCGGCAATCACCACGCCGTCGCGCGGCCAGGCGCCGCCGCCGAAATAGCGGCCGTCGGCGCTGATCGCGCTGCCGTAGGTTCCGGGGAATTTTTTGGTGATGATGCCGAGCACCTCGGCGCCGGTCTGCGCGTCGACCTTGCTGACCTTGCCGTCGCGCACCTTCCAGATAAAGCCATCGGGATCGAGCGCATAATTGCCGCCCATCGGCGAGTTGAGCGGCTCTTTGACCCGCCAGGGAATGCGCTTGAAATCGCCGCTGCGCGGGTCGAGCCGCCAGATGTTATGCGCCCAGTTTTCCGAACCCCAGACGATGCCGTTCTTGTCGACATGGATCCAATGCGTGCCGGGCAGCGCGCCGGGCTGTACCGGCGGCACGTGGAATTCGGTGACCTTGCCGGTACGCGGATCGAGCCGCCCCACATAGGAGCTGCGGTGCGTCGAGTACCAGATATTGCCGTCGGCATCGCCCGACACGTCGTGGGTCGCGGTTTCGAGCCGCGGCAATTCGTATTCGGTGATCACCACGTGGGTGGCGCGGCCTTGCGGGC
Source organism: Xanthobacteraceae bacterium (assembly GCA_030043285.1). Taxonomy (GTDB): domain Bacteria; phylum Pseudomonadota; class Alphaproteobacteria; order Rhizobiales; family Xanthobacteraceae; genus BOG-931. The sequence continues at coordinate 7,150 of JASHXZ010000195.1, forward strand.
GCGGCAGCGCGATGAAAGCCGGGTCCGGCGAGCCTGGGCCGCGCACGCTCGCCAGCCAATGCGCGAGCCGCGCTTCATCGGCCGGCGAGAAGCGTCCGCGCGGGTTGATGTTGATCAGCGGCGAGCCGGCGCCGTGGATCATCCGATACAGGATTTTCGACCAGCTGCGCTCGTCGTAATGGTTGCGGAAAATCTGCTGGTAGGAGTGGCACCAGTTGCAATTGACGGTGAGCAGCCGCTTGTCCGCGCCGGAGCCCGACAGGCTCATCAGCCATTCCGACCCGGTCATTTGCGCCGCGATCTCCGGATCGGGCGGCAGCACGTCGGATTTGGCGATGCGCGTCAGAACGATGTCGGGCAGCGCGTCGGCGCCGTCGATGGCGACGCCGTCGCGCGCATAAGGAAAAAACTCGCGCGGCTGCGCGATGTGCAGGGTGTAGGCGCCGGCTTCGAGTGTGGGAAACTCGTAGCGGCCGTCCGCATCGGTGAACACGGTGGTGCGGATCGCATTGGTCTTGGCGATGAGCTGCACCATCATGCCTTCGAGCAGATGCCGTCGGCCGATTTGACGATGCCGTGCGGGCCGCCCGACAGGCGGTTGCCGCGCTGCGCCGGTCCTGGCGCGGAGTTCGCCCGATACGCCGGGTTGAGCGGCGGCGCGTCGGAGTTCCAGCAGCACTTTTCGCGCAGGAAGGCGACGAGGTCGTTCAGATCGGCCTCGCTCAGCGTGTCTTTGTACGCCGCCATATCGGCGCTGCCATTGCGGATCTGATTTTTCACCGTGTCGTCGTTGACCGGCTGGCCGGACCACAGCGTCGGGTGCTGGAACAGCCCTTCGAGCTTCGGCACGTCCTTGGTGAACTCGTTGTGGCAGAACCAGCACTTGTAATAAAAAATCTCTCGCCCGCGCTCGGCGCCGCTCAGCGCGGCCTTCTTGAACTGATAGATCTTGTCGGCCTTCTGCAGCGCATCCATCGGCGGCCCGTTGGCGGCAGGCTTGTCGGCGGTCTGCTGCGCGGACGCCGGAACGCTGATCTGCGGCAGGGTGACAGCAGCGGCGACGATCGCCACAACGCCAAGTATGGCGATGCCAAGGATCGCAATGCCAAGTGTCGTAACGTCAAGGATCGCCGTCGCGCGAATAAGCCGCATGTCATTCCCCCGACGCATGCACGCCCATACCGTGGCGGCAGCCCAAGTAGGCAGCGCAAGTATACGTCCGCGCCGGTGCGGCATCGAGCCTCGCAGTGTGGACCGCCTCCGGGCCGATGGGTAAGAATGGCGGATTGGATCGTTGCGCCGCGAGCGTCGGAGCGTGCCTGAATGGACGAACGGGTGAAAGTCGATTGCGTTGCCAATGCCCGGGCGCTGGCGCCGATGATTGCCGAAGCGGCGCCACGGATCGAGGCCGGCCGCGGGCTGCCGGCCGATCTGGTCGACGCGCTGCACGAAGCGCGGCTCTACCGCATGCTGGTGCCGCGCTCGCTCGGCGGCGAGGAAATTTCGCCGGTCGAATACGTGCAGGCGATCGAGGAGATCGCCAAGGCGGACGCCTCGACGGCCTGGTGCATCGGCCAGACTTCGGTGTGCTCGACCATTTCCAAGGCCATGAACGTCCAAGTTGCCGAAGAGATCTTCAAGAAGAATCCGCGCGGCGTGTTGGCGTGGGGACCGTCCGGCAACGGCAAGGCCGTCGTCGACAAGGGCGGCTTCCGGGTCAGCGGCGTATGGCCGTTCGCGAGCGGTAGCCGGCAGGCCACCTGGCTCGCCGCCCATTGCATCATCTACGAAGCCGACGGCAAGCCGCGGCCCGATCCCAATACCGGGGCCCCGATGCAGCGAACCTTGGTGCTGCCGCGCGAGGCCGCCACCATCAAGGACGTCTGGCATGTGATCGGGCTGCGCGGCACCGGTAGCGACACCTATTCGTTCGACGACGTGTTCGCGCCTGAAGAATGCGCCGTCGCTTATCATGCGCTCAACCCCACGGCGCGGCGCGAACCTGGCCCGCTTTACGCGTTCACCATCTACCAACTGTTCGGCTGCAGCTTTCCGGCCGTTGCGCTCGGCATTGCGCGGACAACGCTCGACGCGTTCTGCACGCTGGCGCAAAGCAAGACGCCGATGGGCCAGACCAGCGTGCTGCGCGACAGCGCCGTCATTCAGTCACAGGTCGGCGTCGCGCAGTCGGCGCTCGCCGCCGCACGCGCGTTCTTTTACGACGCGCTCGGCGAGATCTGGCGGGCGGCGCAGGGCGGCGAGATGTCGCTCGATCAGCGCGTGCGGCTGCGCATGGGCTGCATCCATGCCACCCAGCAGGCGCGCCAGATCGTCGAAACAGTTTACCTTGCTGCCGGCGCCACCGCGATTTTCGAGAGCAATCCGTTCGAGCGCCGGTTCCGCGACATCCATGCGGTGTCGCAGCAGGCGCAGTCGCAATTCTCGATCTACGAGGCGGTCGGCCGGCACTTCCTGGGCTTGCCGGTCAATTCGCGTTTGATTTGAGGCGGCATGCCGGGCGCGCGGGAGTGGACAGCATGATCGACGACGAGCGCGTGGCCGCACTGACGCAGAAAATGCTGCGCAAGAAGTTTTACGTGCTGCTGTCGAAGCCGCTGGTCGCGCCCGAACAGCTCAAGCCGGTCCTGGCCGCGCATCTCGAATACATGATCGGCCTGGAAAAGCGCGGCGTCATCTTCGCGTCCGGTCCGCTTGCCGACGCCGAGGGCGCGCCGCACGGCGAAGGCTTGACCATCGTGCGGGCGGCGAACGCCGCGCAAGCGCGCGCCATTGCCGAAGGCGATCCGTTCTTCAAAAACGGCCTGCGCACCTTCGATCTGAAAGAGTGGACCTTGATGGAGGGCACGGTGGGCCTGCGCGTCAATTTCTCCGATCAGACCATCGACGTCGCATAGGGCGGAGACATTCATGGAAACCATCGGCTTTGTCGGCCCGGGCAAGATCGGACTGCCGATCTCAGAGCACCTGATCAAAAGCGGCCGCCGCGTGGTCGGTTTTCGCCGCTCCTCGCTCGCCGAATTCGAAAAGATCGGCGGCGTGGCGGCGCGCTCGCCGGCCGAGGTTGCCGCCCAGGCCGACATCGTGTTCTCGTGCCTGCCGTCCACCGAGGCGCTCGACGACGTGGTGCAGGGCGCGCGCGGGCTCGTCAACACGGCGCGGCGCGGCACCATCGTGGTCGAGCTCGGCTCGCATCCGGTGCCGGAGAAAGAGCGTCAGGTCGCGGCGCTGGCCGAAAAGGGCGCGATCTTCATCGACGGCGAAGTCTCCGGCACGCCCGGCATGGTGCAGGCCCGAAAGGGCGTGATCTATCTCGCCGGCGATGCCGCCGCCTGCAAGAAGATCGAGCCGATCGTCTCGGCGTTTGCCGAGACGTGTCTTTACTTTGGCAAGTTCGGCGCCGCGAGCCGGGTCAAGCTGGTCAACAACCTCATGGTGGCGCTCAACATCGCCGCGACCGCCGAAGCGATGGCGCTCGGGCTCAAAGCCGGCGTCGACGTGCCGCTGATGATCAAGGCGATCGCCAGCGGCAGCGGCGGCTCGACCCAGTTCGGCATCCGCGCGCCCTGGATGGCGGAGCGGCGTTTCACTCCGGCGCAAGGCACGGTGCCGGCGCTGCAGCATTATTTCGACATGATCGGCGACTTCGCCGCCAGCGTCGGCGTGGCGACACCGATGCTCGATCGTGCGATAGCCCTCTACGACCGCTTCGTCGCCATGGGCTTTGGCGAATACGATGTCGCCAAAATGGTCGACGTCATCG
>JASHXZ010000196.1 GCA_030043285.1 Xanthobacteraceae bacterium
CGGTGCGCCTCGTAGGCGGCGGCCTCCGCGAGCTCGGCGCCGAGCGCGGCGGCCGCGGCAGCGGCGCGGTGTGGCGCCAGCATGACGCGCAGCCCGAGCGCGGGCAGCCGCGGATCCGGATAACAGAGGCCGATAGTGTCACCGGCCTCAGCCACTTGCCGGACAAGGTCGGCAGCGGAAGTTCCATTCCACGCGGCAAGCACCCCGAGGACATCCGAAAGGTCCTCGACGATGACCTTGGCGCGGAGCTTGTAGAGGTTGAGCTTATCGATGAGAGCGCCGATCTGCGCACGTTCCAGGTCGAGAAAGAAGCCGCCGCCGGCGCTCGCGGGCGCCTCTGTGAGCAGAAAGTCCGCAACGATTTTTCCCTGCGGTGATAAGAGCGCGCAAAATTTTGCTTCGCCGGGCTTGAGATTGAGAACGTCCGCCGTGACGAGGCCATGCAGAAATTTTCGGGCGCCGTCGCCGACGACCTTGATCACGCCGCGTTCGGGCAAAAGGGTCGATTTCATTTTCACTGCATCCCGGTGCAACCGCAGTGGAACCTAGGATCTTCGCCACGCGTGCTCAAGGGTACGATCTTGGTGTGTACATCTGGGCGATGCGCGCAGCGCAGTTCGCGGAGCGGTTGTTACAAAAAAATATTTTCGCTGCGAGATGGAATCGCATTCGAGTGCGATCTGAAATCGATTAAGTTTACGGCCGCGAACAGGTGCGGCGGCGCTTGTCACTCGCTTGCCCTGTGCAAGATAGAGCCAGCATGCGTTGTTTGGGGGGATGACGCATGGTCGATGATTTGTTGTCGCTGCGCGTGGTGCTTGTTGCCAAAGGGCAAGAGGATCACGACTGGTTTCGGTATGCTGTCGCCGCGGTGCCGGTGCCGATCGAGTTCGCGGCTGCGGACAGCGGCGCTGCCGGGGCACAGTGCGTCGCGCAAGGCGCCGATCTCGTGTTCCTCGACAATAGCCTCACCCCGGTCGAAATCGCGCAGGTCGTGGCCGCCGCGCGCGCGAAGCCTCATCCGCCGTTCACCGTCCTCTTGGCGGCAGCAGGCGGCGACGCTCCGGCCTTCGTGACCGATGCGCTCGCCGTCAAGCCGGCCGGGCTCGACGAGGCGCAGCGGCTCGTCGCCCGTTCGATCCGGGTCCGGCTGCCGAGCCGTGTCCTCGTGGTCGACGATTCATCGACCATGCGCAGCATCGTGCGCAAACTGTTGGCCGGGACGCGCTTCCCGCTGGAGGTGAGCGAGGCGGACGAAGGCTTCGCCGCGCTCAAACACGTCCGCGAAGTCGGTATCGATCTGGTGTTTCTTGATTACAGCATGCCGGGCTTTTCCGGCCTGGAGACGCTCGCCGAATTCAAACGCGAGAGGCGGCGGGTGAGCGTCGTGGTCATGACCTCGGCCAACGATGAATCGCTGCCGGACCGCGCCCGCGAGTACGGCGCCGCTTTCCTGAAGAAGCCGTTTTATCCCGCCGATATCGAGGCGATGCTTTGCCGCTTCTACGGCTTGCGCGCGCTCAACCCGAAACGGGCTTAGCCGTCAGGTCACTGCCGCGAAATTTCCACCGAGAATTCGCCGTTGCGAATGCGGGCACTGAGGTTTTCCGCATAACGCGCCGCAGGCTCTTCGCCGTAGGTCGAAATCAACTCGGCAAGCGCGAGAAACAATGCCGTCTGCGCCAGGCAATCGCCATCGACGCCATCGTGCCCCGCCTCGGTCCAGGCGTCCTGGAGATAGCCCAGTGCGAGGCGTTTCTGCTCATGATCGGCTATAGGTTCGCGTGCGCAATTATTTGTTGCCATTCTCATCGCAATCACATGAAACCGCCGAGCGGCGGCGTCCCTACCCAAAGCCGACGTTAGCACGGGAGCTTTCGGCGCAAATTCGAACCTTGAGGAAGGGTTAACAGCGCCGTGCGCCACGCAGTCCTGCGGGCCGGGTCTAGTTGGTGTAGCGGGCGGTGACGTCGCGCGCGATCTGGGCGCCTTCCTGCAAGTAGCGGTGGATCGCCACGTTGGCGGCTGGCGTGCAGGTCCGATAGCTTTGCTGAAAGCCGGCATAGCCGCGGTTGAAAGCCTGTACCATTTGATCATGGCGCGGGCCGTTCGGCGCCTCGGCCTCGATCAAATTCTGCGCCTCGTCGCGCCACTTCTGGCCTTCGTTCGAGCCGCAAATGCCGCGCAGAAAATGCAAGGCGCCGAGGATTTCAGAAAGCCGCTGCAGATCGGGATCGTAGGGCGTCGGCGCCGTGGGGGCGGCTTCAGGCGGTTGCGGCGCGAGCTTTGGCTGCCGCGGTGCGGGCGCTGGCGCCGGCCGCGGACGTTGCTGCGGCTGCGGTTGCGACTGAAAGAATGGGAAAAACTGCGCGCCAGCCGGTGTAGTGCAAAGAGGAGAAACGAGTGCAGCGATCATGGCGAAGCGAAGCAGCGATGCTGCGGCCGATGATCGGGCGGGGCGCTGCCCGCATTGAGTCTGCGAACGCGACATGATCGTGCTCAGGAATCCGCCGCTGCGATCCGCTCGGCGGCGGCGGCCACGACCTGGGCCAAGCCTTCCGTGGTCGTCAATCCGCCAAGCTCGGCGGGGTTGAGCCAATGCGCTTCGGCCAGCTCCTCGTTGAGCACCACCTCGCCGGCGAGCCAGCGCGCCGCGAACGGCAGAATGACGAAGTGCCGCTCGACCTTGCCGGCGGCGTCGCGCGCGATCGCCTGCCGATAGCCGGCGAGCGCCACCGGCTTGACCTCGAGCCTGGTCTCCTCGAGCACCTCGCGGATCACCGCCTCCTCGAGCGTCTCGCCGAGTTCGACGCCGCCGCCCGGTAGCGTGTAGAGGCCGTGGGCCGGCGGCCGCGCGCGGCGCACGATGAGCACGCGGCCGTCGCGGAAGATGGCGGCGCTGACCGCGAGATACGGCCGCGCCGGGTAGCTGCGCGCCATCTCGCTCGTGGTGAAAGCCTGCTTTGTTGCGGACAAGCCGAAGATGTCCTGGATATGCCGCCGAGGCGGGGTTATCTCCTTAGCGTATGTGCGGACGCTATGTCATCACGTCGACGCCGGCAGCGATTCGCGCGCTGTTCGGCTATCCGGAACAGCCGAACTTTCCGCCGCGCTACAACGTGGCGCCGACGCAGCCTGTTCCGATCGTGCGGTTTGCCGAGGGCGAGCGCCACTTTGCGCTGGTGCGCTGGGCTTTTATTCCGGGCTGGGTCAAGGATCCCAAAGGCTTTTCGCTGCTGATCAACGCACGCGCCGAATCGGTGCTCGACAAGCCCGCCTTTCGCAACGCGGTGCGACGGCGACGCTGCCTCATTCCGGCCGACGGCTTTTACGAATGGCGCGAGGTTGGCGGCCGCAAGCAGGCTTTTTTCGTGCGGCGCAAGGAGGGCGAGCCATTCGCTTTTGCCGGATTGTGGGAGACCTGGACCGGACCGAACGGCGAAGAGCTCGACACCGCCGCCATCGTCACCACGCTCGCCAATCGGACGCTTTCCTTCCTTCACGGCCGCATGCCGGTGATCCTGCCGCCGGATGCGTTCGATCTGTGGCTCGACTGCGCCAAGGTCGATGCGCCGACCGCGACGGCGCTGCTCGTGCCGGCGCGCGACGATTTGTTGGAAGCCTATCAAGTGTCGCCGGCGGTCAACCGCGTTGCCAATGATTCTGCAGCGCTTATCGCGCCCTATGTCGAAACCGCGGATGAGATGGCGGCAGCGGAGAAGGCAGCCCATCCTTCGACGGACGCCAAACCGAAGTCCTCAAAAAAATCGGCGGATCAGCTGTCGCTGCTTTGATCGCGCCAGAACAGGCTGGCTGGCCCACCCCAGTGCGGCTCGCAATGAGGAAATCTTCTAAAGCACCTTGCCGGGATTGAGGATGCCCTTGGGATCCAGCGTGCGCTTGAGCGTGCGCATCAGGTCGAGCGCCACTGGGTCTTTCACCGACGGCAACAGGTCGCGCTTGACCACGCCGACGCCGTGCTCGGCCGAGATCGAGCCGCCGTATTTCTTCACCACCGCAAACACGACCGCGTTCACCTCGTCCCAGCGCTTGAGATATTCGGCCTTATCGGCACCGTCCGGCTGCGTCACGTTGTAATGAATATTACCGTCGCCGAGATGGCCGAACGGCAGCGGCCGCGCGCCCGGAATGAGCGCGGTGACGGCGGCATTCGCTTCGGCGATGAACGCCGGCACGGCCGCGACCGGCACCGACACGTCGTGCTTGATCGAGCCGCCGGCGTAGCGCTGCACCTCGCCGAACATTTCGCGGATGCGCCAGAACGCCTTGGCCTGCTCGAGGCTCCCGGCGATCGTCGCGTCGATCACCAGATTTTTCTCGACGCCTTGCGCCAGCACATCCTCCAGGACGTTGCGCAAGCCGTCGCGCTGCTGCGACGACAATTCGATCAGCGCGTACCAGGGATACGGCGTATTGAGCGGATCGCGGCAGCCGGCGCCGTGGGTGAGCACGAGCTCGATGCCGCGGCGGGTCATGATCTCGAAGCTGGTGACGCCGCCCGCGGTTTGCTCGGTGGCGAGCCCAAGAAGCTCGAGCGCGGCTTCGGCCGACGGCACGCCGACGAACGCGGTCTCGATCGAGCGCGGCCGCGGCACCAGGCGCAGCACCGCGGCGGTGATCACGCCCAATGTGCCCTCGGCGCCGATGAACAGGTTTTTCAGATCGTAGCCGGTGTTGTCCTTTTTCAGCTTGTTGAGATTGTCGAGCACGCGGCCGTCGGCGAGCACCACCTCGATGCCGAGCACATGCGAGCGGGCGATGCCGTGGGCGAGCGCCGCGGTGCCGCCGGCGTTGGTCGAGAGATTGCCGCCGATCGTGCAGGTACCCTCCGAGGGCAGCAATTGCGGGTAGAGCCGGTCGACCGCGGCGGCGGCTTCGCGCGCGCGCTGCAGGGTGACGCCGGCCTCGCAGGTCAGCGTGTTCGAGGTCGGGTCAACCTCGCGGATATGGTCGAGCCGGTTGAGCGACAATAGGATCTCGCTGTGCAGCGGGATCTGTCCGCCGACCAGGCCGGTATTGCCGCCTTGCGGCACGATCGGCGTCGCCGTCTCGTTGGCCAGCGCGACAATCTTCGACACGTCCTCGACCGAACCTGGCCGCAACACCATCGGCGTGGCGCCCTGAAACATGTTGCGCATCTCGACCAGATACGGCGCCTGCGCGGCCGGGTCAGTGATGGCGTATTTGTCGCCGACGATGGCGGCGAAACGGGCCAGCAGGGCAGGGTCGATTTTCGGCCGATCAAGCATCGCTGCGCATCCACGGCATGAGAATTCAATGCGATAGATGACAGCGCTCGCACAGCCGCGCAAGCGCAAGGGGGAAAAGGCCCTATTCCGCCGCGCGCACCGAAACCGCAATCGCAGGCGCCGTATCCTCGGCCGGCGCGCCGAGCGTGGCTGATGGCGCAATCTCAGTGCGGCACGCGGCGCCGCGGCCCACGGATACGGCTGGCGCTGTTGCCTGCCGCGGCGCCAGCGAGCGCTCGAACAGCGCCGTCGCGATCGCCTGCTCGGCGCGACGATCGCTGGTCAGCAGCATCCATACGGTGCGCAGCACGATCGTGGCATCGAGCCGCAGCGAGGCGTGGCGAATGTACCATTCGTCGAGCGCGTTCTTCTCCTCCGTCGAAATCAACTTGCCGCCGCAAATTTGCGCCCAGCCGGTCAGCCCGGGGCGGACGCTCAGCCGCAATCTGGTGTCCGGCGGTTGATCGGCCGCCAACAGCGGCCGCGGACCGACCAGCGACATGTCGCCGGACAGCACGTTCCAGATTTGCGGCAGCTCGTCGAGCCGCGTGCTGCGCAGGAACCTGCCGATCGGTGAGGGCGCCTGCTCGTCGCGGCGCAGTCTGGTGCGCGGGTCGGATGGCGCGTGCAAAGTGCGAAACTTGTAGAGGTAGAGCGGTGCGCCGTTGCGGCCGACGCGCTGCTGCCAGAACACCGCCGGAATGCCGACGTCGAACAGCACGAGAGCGAGGACGACCAAGGTCAGCGGCAGGGTGAGGACCAGCACGCTCAGCGCCACCGTGAAATCGACCGCCCGCTTGATCGTCCAGAGCGGCCGATCGATCAGCGCCCGGATCTCGTCTTCGGCGAGCGGATCGGTTGTCGCCGCGACCGGCGCTGCTGGTTCCCCGGCCGGTGATGGCGGCATCAGCCGTTCCGGCAGCACTTCGAGCTCGATGTTATGGGTTCGGCATGTGCCTGAAATCTCGTCCCAGCCCGTGTCCGAAAGGGTCTCAGGCAGCGCCGCGACGACGACTTGATCGATCCGCACGCCGTGTCTTGCATAGTCGGCGACGACCTTCTCGATCTCGCTTGGCGCGCCGATGATCGGATAGCCGTTGAGCGAGCGGTGCCGCATCGCCGACCGCTCATCCAGGATCGCTACGATCTGGAAGTCTCCCGGGGCGAGCTCCTCGACCATCTTGCAAAAGAACCATGCCAGCCGCGAAGCCTGGATGATCAGGACGTGGCGGACCGCGTTATTCGTTTCCCGGCCCCGCCTGTCGTGCCGCGCCTCGGTGAGGCCGATCGCGGTGCGAATCGTCAGCAAGCCGGCGCCGAGCAGCAGGAAATGCAGGATCGGGACGGCGCGCGGGGCGTCCTCGAGCCGGCTAATGAGGAACAAGGTGCCGGCTGAGAGTGCTGCGACCAGGGCGCAGGCTTTGATCAGTTCGACGGCGTCGCGCAGCGAGTAGAAGCGGACGATCGGCGACCCGGTCTGGAACCACTGGAAAACCAGGAGCGAGGCCAGCAGCGCGGCCCCGCAATAGGCCGCCACCACGCCGGGCGAATAAATGGTGCCATCGCGCAGCAGGAACGCGACGATCGGGCTTAGGCTACCCCAAGCGATATCGTAGACCGGAACGCGCGACAGGAGCCGAGTGTACGAGGATGGCTTTCTGAGGCGGCGGTTTGCTTTGCCCACGTTGCCGTCCGGGTCCGGGAACGAACAGGGGGTAGCACGAAAAGAAATAGCAAGCCACGTCCCAAATTATGGCGTTTCGAGAACAAAAAGGGACCGGAGGTCACCTGCGGCGTCGCTCTAAACTGGGTTCCGGCCGCGCTCGCGCCACTCGACCTTGGAGACCACGTAACTGCGCGCTCCTCCGGGCGCATCGACCTCGACGGTCGATCCGCGGGCTTTGCCGATCAAGGCCCGCGCGAGCGGCGAACTGACCGAAATCCTTTTCTTGTGGGGATCGGCCTCCGGCTCGCCGACGATTTGCCAGGTGCTCTTTTGCTCGCTGTCCTCGTCGATCAGCGTCACCGTGGCGCCGAACCTGACCGTATCGCCGGACAGCTTCGACACGTCGATCACGTCCGCCCGGGCGAGCTTGTCCTCCAGCTCGGCGATGCGCAGCTCATTGATTTCCTGGTCCGCCTTGGCGGCCTGATATTCGGAGTTTTCCACCAGGTTGGGCTCGTCGGCGATCGCTTGGCGAATGCGCGTAATGAGGTGCGGCCGGTCGTCGCGATTGCGGCGCTCCAGCTCCTCTTCAACGGCTTGGTGGCCGGCGGCGGTCATCGGAATTTTCCTCATCTGCACGGTCCAAAAATGTCCCAAAAAAGGTGCCGGCCGCGCTGCAAGGCGGAGCCTTGATTGCACCGCCGGGCGGTCCTCGATGCTGCAAAACGCCGCTTCGGCAATAAAGTTTCCGCAACAATGGCGTAGTCTTAAGCTTGGTGGTTCGGCGGTCGTAAATGCCGCAGATCTGTCGAGCCGACGGGGCGGTGCAGCACGGACTATCGGGCATGGAAAATGGCATCGGTTATAATGAGGGCATGAAGGGCAGTACTTCCCCCACTATCGCGCCGACGGCACTGCCGGCCATTCCGGTGATCGATATTCGCCACGGCGGGCCGGCCGATCACGCGCGGCAGCGCATCGATACCGCTCGGGCGCTGCGCGCAGCGTGTCTCGACCTTCTTCCGGCTCCGCTGCATGCCGCGCTGCCGCTGTTCGACCGCGCCGCACGCCGCTCGCTGGAGCGGTCGGGCTCACCCTACGTGGCCGAGGTCGGGCGCATTGCCAAGATTCTCGATCGTTCGGGGGTATGGCTGCTCAACGCTTCGTACCAATGGGCCTGCACCGCGCTCGCCCGCGAAGAGGCCGACGTGCCGTGGCTCATTCGCACGCTCGATTGGCCGTTCCGCGGCCTCGGCCGCCACGTCGAAGTAGCGCATATGCGCGGCGAAGCCGGCGAGTTTTTCAGCATCACCTGGCCCGGCTATGTCGGTGCGCTCACCGCGATGGCGCCGGCGCGCTTTGCCGCCTGCCTCAATCAGGCGCCGCTGCGACGCCGCTTCCATCATCGCTGGTTGCGGCTATGCGACCTTGCGGTCAATGCAGTCGCGACCTGGGTG
>JASHXZ010000197.1 GCA_030043285.1 Xanthobacteraceae bacterium
CGTACCTCAGTCAGATTACCATGTTCGGCGGCAACTTCGCCCCGAAAAACTATGCCTTTTGCAACGGGCAGCTCCTGGCCATCAACCAGAACCAGGCGCTGTTCTCGCTTCTGGGAACGCAATTCGGCGGCAACGGCGTCCAAAACTTCGGGCTGCCCAACCTGCAATCGGCCCTGCCGATCGGCATGGGCCAGGGGCCCGGCTTATCCAATTACACCATCGGCCAGATCGGCGGCTCTCCCAACGTGACCCTGACCCAAGCTACAGTGCCGTCGCACCAGCACTTCATGCAGGCTGTGACCAACGCCAGCGCCACCACGAGTTCAAGCGTCAGCAATACGGTGTTGCCTGGAACTCCGTCAGTGTCGAGCGCTGAACTTTACGCAAAGCCGCCGACTTCCGGCCCGCCGCTCATCCCGCAGACGCTGGCGTCGGGCGTGATCAATGCACAGGGCAACAACCAGCCGCACAGCAATCTGATGCCCTCGCTGTGCATCACCTTTATCATCGCGCTGGCGGGCGTGTTCCCGACCCGCAATTGAGGAGGCAGTCATGTCATCGCCGTATGTTGGCGAAATCCGCGCCTTCGGCTTTTCTTTCGCGCCGTCCGGCTGGGCCTTCTGCAACGGTCAGCCGATGTCGATCGCGAACTTCCAGACCTTGTATGCGGTCATCGGCACGATCTATGGCGGCGACGGCATAAACACCTTCAACCTGCCGAACCTGCAGGGCTACGTGCCGATGCATTGGGGCACCGGGCCGGGCGGTTTCAACACCACGATCGGTCAGGTGCAAGGCACACCCACTGTCACGCTGACAGTCCCACAAACGCCGCAGCACACGCATGTAATTACGGCACAGGACGTGCCATCGGGAGGCGTCGTCGAAAAGACTCCCACCCCCAGTACTACCACGTGGCTTGCCCCTTCACGCCCGGATGGGATTTACAACTACACTCCGACGATCACGACCGCGTTCGCGCCGAATGCGATTACGCCGGTCGGCGGCTCCCAGCCGCACGAAAACATGCAGCCCTATCTGGCGCTGAATTTCTGCATCTCGCTGTTCGGCGTTTTCCCGTCGCGCAATTGATTGCAGCAGCGCGGCAAATCTGTCCATGACGGCCGCGGCGGCTCCGCACCGCTTGGCGTTGCCCGTGACGCTGGCCGAGCAGGACTTTGCGCTACGCCCCGAGACCGAAGCCGACCTGCCGTTCCTGCTCCAGCTTTACGTCTCGACGCGCTGGGATGAGTTCGCCCAGCTCACCGATTGGAGCGAGGCACAGAAGATCGGCTTCCTGGAGAGCCAGTTCGCCGCGCAGCGCGACCATTATCTGACGCATTACGGCAATTCGTCCTTCGATGTCATCGAGCAAAAAGGTGTGCCGGCCGGCCGGTTCTACGTCGACCGGCAGCAGCGTACGCTGCTCATCGTCGACATCGCGCTGTTGCCGCAGTGGCGCGGCTGCGGCGTCGGCACCGCGCTGATCGAGGCGCTGTTCGCCGAGGCGCGCGGCGTCGGCAAGGAAGTCAGCATCTCGGTCGAAAAATTCAATCCGGCGCAACGGCTGTACCGCCGGCTCGGCTTTCGCGAGTACGCCGAGGACGACGTCTATTGGTTCATGTACTGGAGCCCGCAGCCACCGGACGCCGGTCAGTTGAACAGCGACTGATAGGTGGTGACGTCGCCTTCGCGGCCGATCGGCACCATGAACAGCTCCATGGCGCCGAGCGTGGCGTGCTTGAGGCCATACGTACGCTGCGGCAGCACGAAATTGCCGGTCGTCGTGAACAACAACGAGAACGGCTCGCGCTGCAGCTTGGCGTAATTGCGCAACGGCTCCACTTCGATCAGCGTCAGTTCGATCGGCGGCGCCTCCGGCTCGTCGATGGTCCAGACTTGGCCGGCCTTGTCCTTGAACAAGTCGATCGTGAGTTGCCGTTCGGCCATTTCGCGCACCCTCCAGCGCCGGAAAGCGCGAAGAGAACCGGAAATCGCCCATTCGCGCAAGCCGTGCCGCCGGGATTTTTATCGTGTCTAGGCGCGGCTGCTTTTGGCCGGCTTGGCGGGGTGATATCGTGACGGTGAACGCGGCGTTCGGGCCCCGCCTTGGCTTCGTACGCGCAACGGCATCACTGCGACATGCATGCTCCTGACCCCAGCGCCACGCGCGCCGCTTCGCTGGCCGCCGCCATTGCCGATCGCTCCGCCACCGTCGGCGTGATCGGGCTCGGTTATGTGGGACTGCCGCTGGCGGCGACGGCCGCCCAGGCCGGATTTGCGACGGTCGGCTTCGATATCGATCCGGAAAAGGTCGCGCTGCTCAATGCCGGCGCCTCATACATTGATGCGGTGCCGGCCGGCCGGCTTGCGGCGATCATCGAGGGCAAACGCTTTCGCGCCAGCGCCGACTTTTCGCAACTCGCCGCTTGCGACGTCATTGTCATCTGTGTGCCGACGCCGCTGACGCCGCAGCGTGAGCCGGACCTGTCGTTCGTCATCAACACGGCACGCACCATCGCGCGCCATTTGCGCCCGGCGCAGCTGATCGTGCTGGAATCGACGACGTATCCGGGCACGACATGCGACATCGTCAAGCCGATTCTCGAAGCGGTCGGGCTGGCGTCCGGCGTCGATTTTTTCCTCGGCTTTTCGCCGGAACGTGAGGATCCCGGCAATGCGCGCTTTGCAACCGCGACGATTCCCAAAATTGTTGCCGGCGATGGTGCGATGGCGCAGCGGCTGATCGAAAGCTTTTACGAACGCGTGGTGCAGGCGATCGTGCCGGTGTCGTCGCCCGCGGTAGCGGAGGCCGTGAAGATCACCGAAAACATCTTCCGCGCCGTCAATATTGCGCTGGTCAACGAGCTGAAGGTCATCTACGAGGCGATGGGCATCGACATTTGGGAGGTGATCGACGCGGCGGCGACCAAGCCGTTCGGCTACGTGCCGTTCTATCCTGGCCCCGGCCTCGGCGGCCACTGCATCCCGATCGATCCGTTTTATCTGGCCTGGAAAGCCAGGCAACACGAGCTGCCGACCCGCTTCATCGAACTTGCCGGCGAGATCAACCGCGCGATGCCGCGCTATGTGATCGCCAAGCTCGAGGCCGCGCTCGACGCCCGGCTGGCGCTGCCGCTCGGCAGGTCGCGCGTGCTCATCATCGGCATCGCCTATAAGAGGAACGTCGCCGATGTCCGCGAGAGCCCGTCGTTCAAGCTGATGAAGCTGATCGAAGAGCGCGGCGGGATCGTCGCGTTTCACGATCCGCACGTCGCCAAAATACCACCGACCCGCGAGCATCCGGACTTCGCCGGCCGCCGCTCGGTGCCGCTCGACGTCCAAGCGCTGCGCGCGTGCGACTGCGTGCTGTTGGCGACCGACCACGATGCGGTGGATTACGCGCTGGTGGCGCAGCACGCGGCGCTGATCATCGATACCCGCAACGTATTCGCCCGTCACGGCCTCAAAGGCGATCACATCGTCAAGGCGTAGCGCCGCGCCGCGCGCGCTGCAGCCGGTCGTTGATCGCTTCGCCGAGCCCGCTGTGCGGTACCGGCATCACCGCGATGCACGGCGCTGCGGCGGCATCGAGGCTGCGCAAATGAGAGAACAAATTGGCCGCCGCCTCGATCAAGTCGCCGCCCGGCGACAGATTTAATACGCGCGCGGCCCGGTCGGCGCCAGCGGCTAGCCGCGGGCCGAACGCCAGCAAAGCCTCGCCTGGCGCGACGCCGCCGGCGTCCAGCCGTAATGGGGTGCGCGGCGCGTAATGCGCCGCCAGCATCCCGGGCGCCGCCGGCGCTGCGCTGCCGGCCGTGGCATCGACCGGGCGCGGCGGCTGCGCAAGCGGCCGGCCGAGCGCGCGCTCGATGGCTTCGCGCGGTACACCGCCGGGCCGCAGCAAAGCGGGCTCGCCGATGCAGGCGACGATGCTCGATTCGATGCCGACCGGCGTGGCGCCGCCGTCGACGATGAGATCGACGCGGCCACGCAGGTCGGCCAGCACGTGTGCGGTTTGGGTCGGCGAAACATGGCCGGAGCGGTTGGCCGAAGGCGCTACGATCGGCTTGCCGAAGGCCGCCAATATGTTTTGCGCCACCGCATGGCGCGGCACGCGCACCGCAACAGTATCGAGCCCCGCGGTTGCAAGTTCGGCAATGGGGCAGCCCTCGGCTTTGGGCAGCACGAGCGTCAACGGCCCGGGCCAGAATTCCTCGGCAAGCCGCCCGGCGTCGGCATCGAAGCGCGCCAGCTTTCGCGCCGCGCCGACGTCGGTGACGTGTGCAATCAGCGGATTGAACGCCGGCCGTCCCTTGGCCTCATAGAGACGGGCCACGGCGCGGCTGTCAGCAGCATCGGCGCCCAGGCCGTACACCGTCTCGGTGGGAAAGGCGACGAGCCCGCCCGCAGCCAGGCACTGCGCCGCCGCTTCGATTGCGGCCGCATCGGTGCCTAGCAAGCGCGTTCCGGGAGGGGCTGTCATTGCGGTCCTTTGCGCCTAGATAACACGAGCCCGCGGCAAATCCCGACGGCTTAAATCGCGAAGGCTTAAATGCCAAAGGCGTGAATCCCAAAGGCTTGCGGTGCCGCGATGCCAAATGTATAAGCCGCGCCTGCAGTCGGAGTGTGGCTCAGCCTGGTAGAGCACCTCGTTCGGGACGAGGGGGTCGCAGGTTCAAATCCTGCCACTCCGACCAATTCATCAGCAGCCTAGCCTAAACAGGCGCCAGCTCTGGCCGGAACTTTTCCGGACAGCAATAGACGCATGTCCGGTGGCTTCGCAGTTTGTCAGCCCGCTTTGCTTTCGATTTAAGTCGGAAAGCACTTTGTCCGAACGCAGGAATGTCTGGCGGCATAATGTCCTGCCGTCGGCATAATGTCCTGCCGTCGGCATAATATCCTGCGGTGAGTTGTGATGTGAATAATGCACTTTTCGGTTGATCGAGGCCGGTCGCCGATACAACCTCCATGCGAGTGCACATCTGTGGGAGTCGCGCGCTCGACGGGGGTATCAATGTCCAAGCAATCATCGGTTTTCGCTTCGGCCGGCCGGTTCGTCGACACGGCAGTCGCCGTCAAGGAACGGACCAAGTCGAGCACGCGGAAAGACCGCCGACGGTCGCTCGTCCAGCGCCTGCTCCTCGGGTTGCTTTGGGTTTTGCTCGTCAGCGCGGCCGGAAGCTCGAACAGCTATGCCGAGCATTGGGTGACCGCGCTTCCACCGCTCGGCGGCAACAACGGCGAAACATGCGCCAGCGGCGCCCAATGCGCCATCGATCAGCAAATCGCCTTTTACGGAGTTCCCCCGTACGGAGAACTCGGTTGCTCGTACGGCTACAATGTCTGGGGAACCATGACTTCCGTGACCTGTGACGGAAAGTACGGCCTGCCGAACCTGGTCTACTCCGGTTACGCCAGTCTCGTATGCGATGGAAGTGAAATTCAGGGGCCGGACGGCTGCGGCGCCAATCCAGCGGACAAGCACCACACCCCGTGCGGTGATGCAGGCGATCCGGTTTCGACGCCGACGGGCAT
>JASHXZ010000198.1 GCA_030043285.1 Xanthobacteraceae bacterium
CGGTGTCCGACGCCATGGTGGCGGAGCTACGCGGCATCATCGCGGACGCGGACAAAACCTCCAGCGTTGTCGTGCTGCGCGGCGCCGGCAAGGACTTTTGCGTCGGCCGCGCCACGATGGGGCAACGACCGCCGACGGAGCCCGACGCTTACGAGCGCCGCAGCTTCAGCGACGTCGTCTTCGATTGCTACGGCGCCATGCGCAACGCCAAAATCCCGATCATCGCCGTGGTGCAGGGCCGCGCGCTCGGCTTCGGCTGCGCCATCGCGGCGGCCTGCGACATCACGCTGGCGAGCGATCAGGCCGTCTTTCAGGTGCCCGAGATGGCGCACAACATCCTGCCCACCATGGTGATGTCGTCGTTCGTCGATCGGGTGCCGCGCAAGGCGATGAGCTATCTGGTCTATTCGCAGGCCGAATTCGGCCCGGAGCGCGCACTCACCTTCGGCATCGTCAGCGACGTCGTCGCCGCGGCGAAACTCGACGACGCGGTCGAGACGTTGTGCGCCGCGATCCTCAAGGCGCCGCTGCCGGCGATCGTCGGCGTCAAGGAATATGTCAAGACGGCGCCCGACATGGCGGTATTCGGCGCCGTCGAATTCGCCCGCAACCTGCATGCCACGATCAATTCGGCGGCGGCGATGCGGCGGAAGCATTAGCCGTCATTGCCAGCGAAGCGAAGCAATCCAGGGGCGGGTGCACCGACTCCTGGATTGCTTCGTCGCGGAGCTTGTCATCGGGCCGGCCACTTCGGGCCGGACCCGTTGGCTCCTCGCAATGACGCGATCGCGACGGCATCCGCCACCCAATCGAAAAGCCCCGGCTCGCGCCGGGGCTTTCCGTTCTGCATCACGTTGCGACCGGTTCTAAGTTACACCGCACTTAATCGCAGACGCGGCGGCGGACCGTCACGCTGTTGCCGGACGGGCTGACGTGGTGGTCGATGATGGTGCGGCAATTACCGGTGTCGTAGTAGTGATGCCGCGGGCCAACGTCGACGCCGCCGGGTCCGACATGGATGTCCTGAGCGCTTGCTGCGCCGGCCGATACCATCAGGGCCGCGACTGCTGACAGTGCCAAGAGAACGCGCTTCATTGTTGTTCCTCTCTGTATCAGGGGGCTGACAGATAAAATTTTGCGCGGCTTTTTGTTCCGATCCGCGCGTCGTATTTGTTGCATACGCGGCGGAGGTTCCGGCTTGAATGGCCGTTCATGGTTGTTCCCGGCGTTTCCCGCGCCGCGATGATTGCGAAGCCAAATCCCTCGGGCGCCCGCCGCGCGATTGTGGCATCCCGATGTCCATGACCCATTTACGTTGCCTGGATCGGGGGCGTGGACGGCATAGGACAAGCCGCGAAGCGGTCACATTTTCATGCGGCCATGGGTGTGGGGCCGCCCGAATGGCGGGCGGCGAGTCGGGGAGTCATCATGAGCTTCGTCAGACAACGTGGCGCGGAAGGCGATCGGCCGGGGGTTGAGGTCGAAAGCAACATCCGCGAACTGGTGCGCCGCGACGCGACCGCCTTGCGTCAGGCCGAGAGCGACAGCGAACTCGCGGCCAACAATCTCAGCACCTTGCTGCGCCGCGTCTCGGCGCATTCGACGCGCGAGATCGATCTTCTGATCGCCGAATTGCGGACGCTGCGCGACAAGCTGCACTCCGACGGCAACCGCGTCGAACGCGAGATCGTCGAGTATGCGGCGCTGAGCCAGTCGGTGATCCAGCTGACCAAGATCATCGCCGACGGCGTTACGCAGATCAAAAAAGTGCCGGACGCGCCGAGCATCACCGAATAATTCCAAGAACCGGCTTCCGGGCGCTCGTGCGCCGATCGATGCCGGCGCGGCGGTCATGACTTGACCGCCGTTCGCCGAGTGCTGCTTTTCCCGATCCGAAGCAAAGCAATGCCGGTGGGCCCCCTCCCTAACCCTCCCCCGCAAGCGGGGGAGGGACGAGTGGCTTCATCGTTTCGCTCCTCGCAAACGACGACTCTTTCGATCACAGCCGGCCGTTGAACGCGTCGGCGATGAACTGATGGGTGAGCGCGTAGGTCTGCCGCGTCGCCGGCTCGTCCCAGCCAGAGACGCCGGGTAGTTCAAAACCCTGATCGGTGTAGGCGTGATAGATGCCGCTGAACACCAGCATTTGCCATTTGGCGCCGGCGGCATCCATTTCGACCTCGAAGGCGTCGCGGTCGGCCTTGGGCACGACAGGATCGGGCGCGCCGTGGGTGACGAGCAGCTTGGCCTTGACCGCGCCCTTGCGCGCCGGCGCCGTGGTTTTCAGATCGCCGTGGATCGATACCGCGGCGGCAATATCGGCGCCGTCGCGCGCCAGCTCCAAAACGTTGCCGCCGCCAAAGCAGAAGCCGATCGCAGCGCGGCGGCCGTCGATCAGGTCGCGCCTGTTGCCTTCAGCGGTGAGTGTGTCGAGTGCGGCGCGGATGCGCGCCCGCGCCTCGGCCGCGTTGGCGCGCAGCGGATTGGCAAGCTGCGGCGCCTCGCCAAAATCGGCCGGCCGCGTGCCCGCCCCGTACATGTCGGCGACAAGCACCACGTAGCGGTCGCCGGCAATGAGCTTGCCGCGCTCGATTGCCCTGTCGGTCATGCCCATCCAGT
The DNA here is from genome assembly GCA_030043285.1 of Xanthobacteraceae bacterium. Classification (GTDB taxonomy): domain Bacteria; phylum Pseudomonadota; class Alphaproteobacteria; order Rhizobiales; family Xanthobacteraceae; genus BOG-931. The sequence goes on from JASHXZ010000198.1 coordinate 2,620, forward strand.
TCGGCGCCACCAGCACCGCCGGGCGGCGGCCGGAGATTTTTTCCTCGTATATGAGCGCGCCTTCGGCGGTCAGCCCGCCCATGGCGTATCGGATGGTCTCGACCTTCATGCGATGTCCTCCTTATTCGTCATTGGCGGGCTTGACCCGGGAATCCATGGGGAGCCACGCGTACGCATGAGCGGCGATTGGGCATGGACCGCCGGGTCAAGCCCGGCGGCGACGCGTAAGGAAATATCCCCCAGCGCAACGCCGCTGCAAATATTGTGTTCTGCGCGAAAACTTATACTGTGCGGCGCCGTGACGGCGTATCTCCCCGATTGCTCCGGGCTTTGTGCGCCGCGCCCGAATAAGGCGCGGCGATGATTGTCGTTGCTATCGATATCGGCGGCACGTTCACGGACCTCGTCGGTTTCGACGCCAAGGCCGGCCGCTTTGTCGAGGCAAAGAGCCTGACCACGCCGCGCGAGCTGACCCAGGGCGTGCTCGACTGCATCCGCAAGAGCGGGCTCGACGCCGCGGCGATCGACGAACTGATCCACGGCTCGACCATCGCCATCAACACGCTGATCGAGCGTACCGGCGCCAAGACCGGCCTGATCGTCACCAGCGGCACCCGCGACGTCTACATCATCGGCCGCGGCAACCGCCCCGAGGC
>JASHXZ010000199.1 GCA_030043285.1 Xanthobacteraceae bacterium
GCCAGATCACATACAGAATGAAGATGGCGTCCCATACGCCCTTGGCGCCGGCGACCGCCAGGGTTTGCCAAGGCGTGCGAAATGCGACCAGCGCCACAATCGCGGCAGTGAACATCGCCACCGGCGCCGCCTCCGGGGCACGCCAACGCAGTGGAACGAGAAACACCAGCAGCGCGATGATCGATAATATCGCCAGCAGCCAATGCAGCAGATCGACAGGAACCTGAGCCGCTCCCATGTACTCCTCCCTAGAGGCGTCACGTCATTCGGCGGCGATCAAGCAATTCCACGTTGCTATCTCCTTATTCGACGGCAATCAAGCAGCGTGATTTTTTGCTGTTAGCTCTTCGTTGTGCTCGGTCGGTGTCTTTTGTTGGATCGCGTATCTCTTTGTTGCGATGCAGTGATGCGGGCGCATCACGTGGAACTGCGGTGGCTTGCACCCGTTCTCAAACATTATCTTCGCCGGTGCGAGCTAAACGTTCGGCTATGTTCTATAAACCTAAGGATTGGCAACTCGGCGATTGCTGCGCGGGTTGTTCACATGCTCTGCTCGAAAAGGAACCGTGAGCAATGAACATGTTCAGTCCAAAGGCCGTCTTGGCGGCTGCAGCAATCTTGAGCCTCAGCATGGTTGAAAGCGCCGCGGCCCTGCCCGCGGACAATCTCGCCAGCGCTGCGAAGGCTTCCGCCGAAGTCCAGCACGTGCAGTGGGGTTTCCGTGGTGGAAGGGTGGGTTGGGGTGGAAGGGTGGGTTGGCGAGGCGCCGGTTGGCGAGGAGGCGGTTGGGGCTGGCGAGGCGCCGGCTGGCGAGGCGTCGGTTGGCGAGGAGCCGGTTGGGGATGGCGGCGTCCCATCGCGTGGGGATGGCGGCGCCCCGTCGCATGGGGATGGCGAGGAGCTGGTTGGGGATGGCGACGTCCTATCGCTTGGGGATGGCGACGTCCCGTGGCGTGGGGATGGCGGCGTCCTATCGCATGGGGATGGCGTCGGCCGCTCTACGGCTTTGCCGGCGGCGTGGGCTGGCGAGGCGTCGGCTGGCGAGGCGTCGGCTGGCGAGGTGTCGGCTGGCGAGGCGGCGGTTGGCGAGGCGGCGGTTTTGGATGGCGCGGGCGTCGTTGGTAGCGCGCTCAGCAGCTTAGGTTGACGCAAGAGCAAAAATTCTGCCGGCTGCGCGTTGCCTTCAGCGCGGCCGGCTGAAGCGCGCTCGGCACCTAAATGCTTAGAGCAGTCTGCTGACGGTCGAATCAAACAAAGTCCTCAAAAAGGCACCTGCGGACATGCCGCCCTAAGCGACGATGTATTTTTGCGAAAAGCGATTGTGCGAAAAGCGACCTACATGGTCCACGGCGGATTCGCGCATCAGCCGCGATGGCAAATTTAATTTGCCGCCAGGGAACCTGAGACCGGGACGCGAATTCAGCAGAGGGATTTCGGGAACTCTTCCGTCCGCTTTGGTGCATGCTTTCCTTAACGTCAGCGCGGATGGCAAACGCCGCACGTCGAACCCGATCCCGGCTACTTGAGCAGAAACAAGAGTTTGCCCCGGGAAATGGCCGGGTCGTGCAAACCGGAGGACCGCCAATGACCAGTGTATCTCAAGCGCAAATGCCGGATCGCCCGGCTGCCGGGCCGCTGCGGAGCAAGAGCGGTTGGATCGTCGCGCTCGGCATCGTCTATGTGATCGCCGGCGTGATTGCGCTCTCCAGCGTTGTCTTCGCCACCAAAGTCACCGTCTTCGTGGTCGGTATCATGATGCTGATCGCGGGCGTCGCCGAAGTGATCAATGCCTTTCAGTTCAAATCGTGGGGCCGGTTCCTGGTCTGGCTCCTGCTCGGCGCCCTGTACATCGTTGCCGGTCTGCTCACGTTCGAAAACCCGCTGCTCGCCGCCGCGATCCTGACTTTCCTGCTCGGCATCGCGCTCGTCGTTTCCGGCGTGATGCGCCTCATCCTCGCGTTCAGCATCCGCGAGGGCATGTCGTGGACCTCGGTCGTCCTGTCGGGTCTGGTGACGCTTCTGCTCGGCCTGATCATCCTGGTGCACTGGCCGGTCTCGAGCCTCTTCGTGCTCGGCGTATTGCTCGGCGTCGACCTTGTGATCATCGGCATCGGCTGGATCTTCGTCGGGTTCGGGCTTAAGCGCCTGGCGCAGCCGACGACCTCCTTGCTGCGGTGAAGTCATGAACGTCAGTGACGTGATGACGCCGAACGTTCTTTCGGTGCCGCCTGATGCGTCGGTCGGCACAGCCGCGCAACTGATGCTGCAAAAGCGCATCAGCGGCGTTCCCGTGATCGACGATGGCGGCCACCTCGTGGGCATTGTCAGCGAGGGCGATTTCCTGCGGCGCGCGGAAATTGGCACCGGCCGGCGACGGCCGAGGTGGACCGAATTCTTCATGGGCCCCGGTCGGCTCGCCGACGAATACGTTCGGCTCAGCGGCCGCAAGGTCCGCGATGTCATGACCCATGAGGTGCGCACAGTGCCGCCGGACGCGCCGCTCGAAGAGGTCGTGCGGCTCATGGAGCGCCACAACATCAAGCGCGTTCCGGTCGTCGACAACGGCAAGGTCGTCGGCATCGTCACGCGCGCCAATCTGCTCCATGCCGTGGCGAGCTTCGCCGAAGAGATCGCGCCGTCGTCCGCGGCGGACGCGGCCATACGCAGCCGGTTCCTTGCCACATTGAAGGATCAGCCGTGGGCGCCGCTGACCGCGATCGACGTCACCGTTCGGAACGGCATCGTTGCGCTGTCGGGCATCATAACCGACGAACGGCAGCGGCAGGCATTGCGGGTCGCGGCCGAAAACATTCCGGGCGTCAAAGACGTTGAAGACAACATCGCCTGGGTAGAGCCGGTCTCGGGTGTGTTTGTCGAAGCGCCGGCGCACCGGTGAGCCGTGTCACCCGGTGGCGACCAGCTCCGCTGATTTCACCCTGACCTTCTTATTAGTCTAGCCTTTGCTGCGACGCCCTGGCTACGTCTCGTGCGCACGAAGCAACCTAATGCAACGTGCGCACAAGCGATTACGCGCTAAACGTACTGCAACGAACTGAAAGACTGACGTCAGCGCGGGATCACCCGCTGCCGCCGCGGCCGGTGCCGCCAGCAGGACCGCCGCCTACGCCCGGACCACCGGCTCCGGCACTGCTGCCGCCCCGCCCATGACCTCTCGGCCGATGGCCTCCCGGTCGACCTCCAGGCACATTACCGATCGGCGGACGGATGCCCGGCCGATGGGCTCCAGGCGGCCTTCCCGGCCGACCTGGCGGACGAATGCCTGGCCGGCCCGGTGCGCGCCAACCACGCCATCCGACGGGACCGCCCCAGCCGAGACCACGGCGCCAGCGAAAGCCGCACCGGTACCAGCCGGGACCCCGCCATCCGGTCGGGTACCAGCAAAAGCGTCTGCCGCGATAGACGAACTGAACCTTGTCGATGGCTGCGACCTCATCGGCCGCTGGACGCAGGCCTGCCGGCGCAATCGGTGCAGCTTGCGCGCGGCCGCCAATCATCACCCCGGCGAATGCGAGCGCCAGGGCCGCAGTTGCGATCACTCTTTTCATTGGGTTTTTCTCCCCGTTGGAATGCAAGGAGCGAGTACCAACGAGTAACACTCAACCTGCGTTGCAAGTTTCAAAGCGCTTTATTGTGAGTTCAAAAATTGCCGGTCACGTTCGCGCAAAGGTCGGCTAATAGACGTTGCGCTGCGCTGGCCGCCGCGCATCGCGCGCGACAAACATGCTCGCGATTAGACCGACGCCGTTGGCTTTCGGAATCTGATCAGGCGAGAATGCGCGGCGCGGCAGTCGCCTTATCCCCGGTATTTGGTGTGCAGGTCGGCCTATTTCAGCGGCGCTCCGATCGTCACGGCGAGCTTGCCGACGCCTGCGATCTCGCA
>JASHXZ010000200.1 GCA_030043285.1 Xanthobacteraceae bacterium
CGGCCGATCCGGTTTCATCACCTTAAGACGCTCACGAGAGACACCATGTCGGCACAAATCGAGAAAATCGCCCTGTTCATTGACGGCGCCAACCTTTACGCCACCGCAAAATCGCTCGGCTTCGATATCGACTACAAGCGCCTGTTGCGCGAGTTCCAGTCGCGCGGCTACCTGTTACGCGCGTTTTATTACACCGCCGTGATCGAGGACCAGGAATACTCCTCGATCCGTCCGTTGATCGATTGGCTCGACTACAACGGATATACGGTCGTCACCAAGGCCACCAAGGAGTTCGTCGATCAGACCGGCCGGCGCAAGGTCAAGGGCAACATGGACATCGAGCTTGCCGTCGACGCCATGGAGATCGCGCCGCACATCGATCAGATGGTGCTGTTCTCCGGGGACGGCGACTTCCGTTCGCTGGTCGAGGCGGTGCAGCGGCGCGGCGTGCGCGTCATCGTGGTGTCGACCATCTCGACGCAGCCGCCCATGGTGGCCGACGAACTGCGCCGCCAAGCCGACCAGTTCGTCGACATCATCGAGTTGCAGAACAAGATCGGCCGCGACCCGTCCGAGCGACCGGCGCGGGAGCCCCGCGAGGGCCGCGAGCCGCGCCACACCCCGCAATTCCTGCAGCGCAGCCCGACCGCGCAGCGCGTCGAAATCGACGACGAGTTCGAAGAGGACTAGCGGGTCCCGGAGCGCCGCAATGCCGCAACAGAGCGGCGCGCCTGGCCGCGACTGCCCGCGCTGCCCTCGCCTTGTCGCTTTCCGCAAAACCTGGCGCGCGCAAGAGCCGGACTGGTTCAACGCCCCGGTCGATTCGTTCGGGCCGCACGACGCCCGCCTGCTGATCGTCGGGCTAGCGCCCGGCCTGCGCGGCGCCAACCGTACCGGCCGGCCGTTTACCGGGGATTACGCCGGCGATCTGCTCTACGACACCCTCAAGCAATTCGGCTTCGCCACGGGAACCTACGAAGCGCGGCCCGACGACGGCCTCACACTCGTCGACTGCCGCATCACCAACGCGGTGCGTTGCGTGCCGCCGGAAAACAAGCCGACGCCGGAGGAGATCGCAACCTGTCGACCATTTCTCGCTGCCACGGTCAAAGAGATGCCGCGCCTTGCCGCCGTGCTGGCGCTTGGCCGTGTCGCGCACGAGAGCTTCGTCCTGGCGTGCGCGGCACGGCGCGCGAATCATCCGTTCGCACACGGACGCGTACACCAGATCGCCGGCCTGACCCTGTTCGACAGCTATCACTGCTCGCGTTACAACACCAATACGGGCGTGCTGACGGCGGACATGTTCCACGCGGTTGTTGCCTGCATTCGCACGCACCTCGAGAGCGGCTCGGCAGCCGCTAGTGCACAGCCGGCGCGTTCATAGCGGCGCTTCGCTCACGTCGCGCCCCGCATACGACATGAATTCCATCAGCGAGCCGTCCGGATCGCGGAAATAGACGCTGGTGCCGGCGCCTTTGGCGCCGAAGCGTTGCATCGGCCCGCGTTCGATGGCGATGCCGCAGCGTTGCAGATGGGCAACGGCATCGGCGATCGGTCCCATCCATTCGAAGCACAGATCGCTGTTGCCGGGCGCGACCGGCAGCCGCGCCACTTCGGCGGGCGCAACGCCCGGCCCGTGCACGTTGAGTTGCCGGTCGCCGAACCGGTAAGCGTAGCCAACCGGCCGCGCGATGAGTTCGGCTCCCATCACCGTCGTGTAGAACGCATTGGAGCGCTCCCAGTCGGTGACGTGAATGACGCAATGATCGAGCCTGGTCGGCACCATGTGTCACCCCTTCTGCCGCATCAGCCGGCCGCGCTCGCGGTCCCATGAGCGCTTCTTCTCGGTCTCGCGCTTGTCGTAAAGCTTTTTGCCGCGCGCCAGCGCGAGCTCGACCTTGGCGCGGCCTTTTTCGTTGAAATAAAGCTTGAGCGGAACGAGCGTCATGCCTTCGCGCTCGACCGCGCCGATCAGCTTGCTGATCTGCCGGCGATGCAGCAACAGCTTGCGCGGCCGCTTCGGCGTGTGATTGAAGCGGTTGGCCTGCAGGTATTCCGGAATGTTGGAATTGATCAGCCAGATCTCGCCGCCGCGCGCATCGGCGTAGGATTCGGCGATCGTCGCCTTGCCCTGGCGCAGCGATTTGACCTCGGTGCCGGTAAGCGCAAGCCCGGCCTCCATGCTGTCCTCGATGAAATAGTTGAAGCGCGCTTTGCGGTTGTCGGCAACGACCCGAAGCTTGCGTTCTGCCTTGGCCGCCATGCCTGCCCAGCGCTACCGGCTTTTCAACGCATCGCGGATCTCGGCCAACAGCTGTTCCTCGCGCGACGGCGCAGGTGCGGCCGGCGGCATCTCCGGTTTCTTCAAGCTGTTGATGGCCTTGACCACAAGAAAAAGCGCAAAGGCGATGATGAGGAAGTTGATGATGAGGGTGAGAAAGTTACCCCAAGCCAGCACGGCACCCTGTTTTCTCGCATCGACAAGGGCCGTTGCCGTGACTTTCGAGGAGAGCGGGAGAAAATGGTTGGAAAAATCAAATCCACCGGTGACGGCACCGATCGCCGGCATGATGATGTCGGCGACAAGCGAATTGACCACGGCGCCGAAAGCGGCGCCGATCACGACCGCGACGGCAAGATCGACGACGTTGCCGCGCATGGCGAATTTTTTGAATTCTTCAAGCATAGCAGCCCTCGCTCAATCAGCGACGCGACCGATTGCGGTGCAGCAGGCATGCACCGCGCCGGCGTGTCAGTTGATCAACCCGGCATGCACCATGGCCTCACGCACCGCCACACGCGTCTTTTCGGCCACCGGCACCATCGGCAGCCGCACCGTCTCGGCGCAGCGACCGACTACCGACAGCGCATACTTTATCGGCGCCGGACTGGCTTCGATGAATAGCGCGGTGTGCAGCGGTAGCAGCTTGTCCTGATATCGCAGCGCAGCGGCAAAGTCGCCCTTCAGACAACAAGCCTCGAATTCGGCGCATAGCCGGGGCGCCACATTGGCGGTGACTGAGATGCAGCCATGGCCGCCATGGGCAATGAAGCCCAGCGCCAACGCATCGTCGCCGGACAACTGGTTGAAATCGGGACCCATCGCAGCGCGCTGCTGCGAGGCACGCACGATGTTGCCGGTTGAGTCCTTCAGGCCGGCAATGTTTTTCAGCTCGAACAGCCGCGCCATGGTGTCAACCGACA
>JASHXZ010000104.1 GCA_030043285.1 Xanthobacteraceae bacterium
TTGCTGCACCATCGGCGGCGTCGCCGGCGGGCGCCTCGGCGGCCTCGCTGCGCACGACGTCACCGTCGTGGCGCGCGGCGGAGCGATGACCGCGGCCGCGATGGCGGCGCGAGCGGCGGTCGATCTCGTCGTCCTCGGCGCGCTGGGCGCGCCGCTCCTCGTCGATCAGCGCCTGCCGATCGGCGACCGGAATTTGATAATAGTCCGGGTGGATTTCCGAAAACGCCAAAAATCCGTGGCGATTGCCGCCGTAATCGACGAACGCGGCCTGCAGTGACGGCTCGACCCGCGTCACCTTCGCCAGATAGATATTGCCTCTTAGCTGCTTGCGGTGCGCGGATTCGAAATCGAATTCCTCGACGCGGTTGCCGCGCAAGACCACCACCCGGGTTTCCTCCGGATGGGTCGCGTCGATGAGCATTTTGTTGGCCATTGGTCATTCTCATGAGGGCCGTAGCCGCACCCCCGCCACGCCGTAGCGGCGGCAGCGCGAGGCGAACGGCCCGATTGTCGGTGAACGGAACGGATCGGAACTTCCGATCGCGCCGATCTCGCTCGACGCGTGAGGGGCCGGACGCCGCAGGAACGCCGCGTCGATTCCGACCGAATCTCAACGTCTTTTGAGGAGACTTGCGCCTCGAACATGAACTCCAACCCGCATATGGAGCGGCGGCGCTTGAAGCGCCACCGCGGGTTCTCTCTTGCCAACGGCACCACGCGATGCAGCGCGGCAGCAACGAACGGCCGCCGCCATGCTCACGCGCGAGGTTCCGGTTGTCCTCTTCCTTAAGGCTATCGGCCTTGCTCGCTTGTCCCGCCGTGCTGCCGCGGACCGGCGCCGGGGGAGGTCGAAAGCGCCGTCCGCCTCGCTCCCGTCATCATCGTTGGGGAGATCGTCGTGGCGGACGTGCCGGATGTCCTGACGCGACGCAACCGGAACCTTTCACCGTCAGCCCGACCTTCATAAGGCCCTCGACGGTGAATTGGCAAGGCCGCCTGTGGGGGACATTGCTGGAATCGGCGTTTTGGGCTGGCCCAGTGACCGTCCATTCTGCGGACTCTTAAGTTTCGGTTAACCACGCGTCGCTTAAGGGTTTTGTGGCAGATGAAGGGGTCGGAACGCATGGCTGCACGGGCGGCGCGCGCGATTTTTCTCGCTGTCCTGGTCGCAGCCGCTGCCTTTTTGGCCTTCGACGGTGCCTTTGCCCAATCCGACTCAGCGCAGTCCGGCCGATACCCCGTCGCCACGGATGTGCGACTCGGCGGCGACCTGACCGAAACCCGGCTCGTTCTGGACTTGAGCCGCAAGATCGATCTGCACGCCTTTACGCTCGCCGACCCTTATCGAGTCGTGGTCGACATCCCCGAAGTGGTGTTTCGGCTGCCGCCAAAGACCGGTGAGAGCGGCCGCGGCTTGATCAAGGCGTTCCGCTTCGGTCTGATGATGGAAGGCGGCTCGCGCATCGTGCTCGACCTCGCCAAGCCGGCGCGCGTGCAAAAGGCTTTCGTGATGGACGCTGAGGCCGGCGATCCGGCGCGCCTGGTGCTCGATCTGGTGGCCACCGACCGGGCCAGTTTTTTGCGGCAAATTACGCTCGACGAAAAGGCGTTGACCCAGCCCACGGCGGTCCAGCCGCAGCCGCAGGCCCAAAGCGGCGACCCGCGGCCACTCGTGGTGCTCGATCCCGGCCATGGCGGCATCGACACCGGCACCCGGGCGCCGAGCGGCCAGGCGGAAAAAGATATCGTGCTCGATTTCGCCAAGCGTCTGCGCGAGCGCATCGAGAGCGCCGGCAAATATCGCGTGCTGATGACGCGCAGCGACGACACCTACGTGCCGCTCGGCGATCGCGTCGATATCGCGCGCAAGGCCAATGCGTCGCTGTTCGTCTCGATCCATGCCGATTCGCTGCCGCACGGCGAAGGCGATGCACAGGGCGCTACGGTTTATACGCTGTCGAACAAGGCATCCGATGCCGAGGCCGCGCAAGTTGCCGCGATGGAGAATCGATCCGACGTGGTTGCCGGCGTCGATCTCAAAGACGAGCCCGACGACGTTGCCGGCATTCTGATCGATCTCGCCCAGCGCGAGACCAAGGCGTTTTCGATGCAGTTCGCGCACAAGCTGGTTGCCAACCTCAAAGGCGTGGCACGGCTGCACAAGGAACCGCTCAAATCGGCAGGTTTCCGCGTCCTGCGCGATCCGGACGTGCCTTCGGTCCTGGTCGAATTGGGTTACGTGTCGAACCGCGACGACCTCCGATTGCTGATGTCGGACTCCTGGCGCGACCGTACCGCCGAGTCGATCGCCAAGGCCATCGACGGGTACTTGTCGGCGCACGTGGCGAGCGCGCCGCGCAGCACAGACTGAGGCTTTGTGGTGCGCTATCGGCCTCAGTTTGAACAAAAAACCGGGCCACCACGGACGCCGGACCTGGGGCTGACTGGCGGACGCAAGACAATTCCGCCACACTGGGATTCGGTCATACAGCGGCGGGTGAAGCGACCGGATATGGGCGCCGGTCGAGCGGGACGCTTGGCATGAGATTGTTATTGCGTTTCCTCGGCCTCCTGTTCGCGGCGGGCACGACGCTGTTCCTGGTCGGCATCGGCGGCGCTGCTGCGTTGTTGTGGCATTACTCGCAGGACCTGCCCGACTATTCGCAGCTTCAGAATTACGAACCGCCGGTGCTCACGCGCGTGCACGCCGCCGACGGCTCGCTGCTCGCCGAATATGCCAAGGAGCGCCGGCTCTATCTGCCGATCCAGGCGGTGCCGAAGCTGGTCAAGCAAGCCTTCATCGCCGCCGAGGACAAGAATTTCTACGAGCATCCCGGCATCGACTTTTACGGCATCATGCGCGCGGCGATGCTCTATGTGGAGAACTACGGCAGCAATCGCCACCCGCAGGGCGCCTCCACGAT
>JASHXZ010000201.1 GCA_030043285.1 Xanthobacteraceae bacterium
CCAATGCCGGCGGCCTGGGCGCGCTCGGCTGCCATGGTCAGACGCCTGAGCAGGTTGGCGAGCGCACAGAGAACATTCGTCGCCAGACCAACAAGCCGTTCGGCCTCAATTTCCTGCTGTTTCACACGCGCGACGACAGCTTTGCCGCCGCGCTCGAATTGCGGCCGCCGGTGATGCAATTCGCCTGGGCCAAGCCGGAGCAGGATTTGCGCGATTACGTGGAGCGCTCGCATAAAGCCGGCTGCCTCGTCACCTACATGGCCGGCACAGTGCCGGAGGCGGTGCGCGGGGTGAACGCCGGCGCCGATGTCATTATTGCGCAGGGCACCGAAGGCGGCGGCCACGTCGGCTGGATGGCGAGCATGCCGCTCCTGCCCATGGTGGTCGACGCAGTGGCGCCGGTTCCGGTGCTTGCCGCCGGCGGCTATGCGGACGGCCGCGGCCTTGCGGCGGCGCTCGCGCTCGGCGCCGAAGGCATTCTGCTCGGCACGCGCTTTCTCGCCACCGTGGAATCGCCGCTGCATCAGAATTTCAAGCAGGCGATCGTCGACAGCGACGGGCATGACACGCAGCTATCGGAAATTCCCGACATCGCCTCCGGCCTGGTCTGGCCCGGCGCGATGATTCGCTCGCGGCGCAACCGCTTCATCGAGCGCTGGGCCGGCCGCGAATGGGCGCTGCGGTGCGATCGCGCCGAGGCCTGGGAGAAACTCAATCTCGCGCGCCGCACCGGCGACGTCGACGAAGGCCCGCTGTCGATGGGTCAGGACGCCGGCCTCATTCACGACATCCCATCGGCCGGCGAAATCGTCACCCGCATCGTGCGGGAGGCGGAGGAGATTTTGGCGCGAAAGCTGCCGCGCTTCGTCGGCAAGAACTGAGATTTCTGCGATTTTCCGGCGGCCGCGTTGCGGTTAACGGGCGGCTTGGTCGCGCCGTTCGGCGGTCCAGCGGCCGGAGCACCGGTTGTTCGAGGTGTGCCAGATGCCGCGGCCCTGGTTGCGCCACAGCCGGCCGCGGCCCACCGCAGATTGCCCGCCGCCCGAGACCGTGACGCCGATCACGCCGCCGCGGCCCACTGCGCCGGCGACGGCGTAGGACGAATCCTCGTCGGCTTTGCCGACGTGACCGCCGACGATGCGCAGCGGATAGCGATAGCCGCGGTCGCAGTCGCCGAACATCGTGACGATCGATACGCTCCACAGCCCGTCATAGGCGCTGGTAAGCGGCGCGCGCCGACGCGGTGCCGGTGCCGCTGCGTCCGCCGGCATGACGGCACTCGCGGCCACAAAGGCCGCCAGCGTGACGGCGAGGGTCGCGCTGAAAATCCGATTCATTGGTTCGCTCCGGTTTTCGCGGGAGGCTGCGATGATTGCGGTTGCGACGCTTGTACCGGCGGCGCCGGATAGGGCGGCGGCGCGTTGGCGAACGGCGCGTCGCTCTTTCCCTGATCGTAGCCGGCTTGAAACAACGCACGCATATAATCTGGATCGAACGCACCGCGGCTCGGCACGGAAAAACTCGGCGGGATGCTGGCGACGTTGAAACCGACGCCGCTACGCTTGGCCACCATGTAGGCGCGGTCGAGCATCAGACGGGTGTCGACCTTGACCGCCATGCCGACGGTTTGGGTGAGGATCGATTCGGTGGTGCGCTGCACGACCTGAAAGTCCGGCTGCAGGCTGCTATCGACGAAGATGTAAAGCTCGCTCGCCGGCAGGCGGTAATCGGCGGTCGCCGCCATCAGTTGCGCCGGCGCGACAAAAAATTGGCCGCCAGCGCCGCCGTCGACGTGCATCTCGGCGAAACGCTTGCCGTTAGCCTCGACGTCAATCAGCACCGGCGGGAACGCGCCGGGTATGCTGCTGGAGGCGAGCAGCACCGTGCGAAACAGCTTGAGCGCCTCATCGCCGCCGTGCGCGGCGATCGCGCCCATGTTCCAGACCACGGAGCGTTCAGCGTCGAGGTTGGTGGTGATCACAAACAAGCGCCGGCCGCGGCGATATTCGGCGGCGATGTCGGCAAGCATCGCCGGAGTAAACTCCTTGGCGATGAGGTCCTTCAGCGGCCAAGTGTCGACAAAGCTCTCCGGCGTGCCGCCGACTTCGAAAATGTCAGCCGAAGTAATCTTGGTGTAAGCCTCGCGCATCGCCTGGTCGTACTTCGCACCGGCAAACGCAAATGGCGCCAACAACGCGCCGGTGCTCACCCCGGTGACGACGGAAAAATCCGGCCGCTTGCCGGCCGCGCTCAGGCCGGCAAGGAGCCCGGCGCCGAACGCGCCGTCCTCACCGCCGCTGGAAAGCGCGAGCCAAGGCCCTGGCTTGTCCGGCAGCGCCTTTTCGAAATCCGCCGTCGAGTCGGCCCAGAACCGCACGTCCGGCATGCCGGGGAGCGTCGCAATGGCATCGTCCTCCGCGGTGAACGGCGTTCGCGCCGGCAGCGTTTTTGACTGTGCGGCGGCAGCCGGCGTTGGGCTCGGCACCTTGCTCGGGCGCGCGCGAGCGTTTGTGCGCGGATGCGGTGCGGCTACGCGGGCGCCGTCCTGCGCATGCGCGGGTGCCACCGGAGCAACGCTTCCAGGCATCAAGACCAGCGCAACAATAAGCGCCGCCAAACAGGCGCCAGCAGCCCATACCCTGCGATACGCGTTCATTCTCATGAGCTTGAGTGTCCCGAAAGCACCGGAAGGTTTGGCCCGGTTTCGTTCCTGGTGGTGAGCGCGGGCGGCGGGGCAGCCGCCAGCAAATATGCGCAGCGTAAATGAACTTCAATCGCGATCGCGCCGGATTTGGCGCCCGTCCGCAAGCGCCGATGAACGCAGATGCCTGGAAACAATGACATTATTCGTCATCCGTCGTTTGTCATCCATCGTGAAGTTGGCGCTGTGCACATCTCGGCGGCGCGCCGGGCGCCGGCGTTCAGGCGTGCCGTTCGGCGACGAATCGCGCGCCTTCGATCAGTATGCCGGCCGCGGCTCCAAACGGCGCGAGAGCCTTCTCGGCTTCGCCCACCAATTGGCGCAGCCGCGCCTTGGCTGCGGCGACGCCGAGTGCGCTCACCATCGTGGCTTTGCCGGCTTCGGCATCTTTCCCGGTGGATTTGCCGACCAGCGCCGGATCGCCCTCGAGATCGAGCAGGTCGTCGGCGATTTGAAATGCCTGGCCGACCGCCGAGCCATAGCGGTCCAGTGCGGCGCGCTCGCGTTTTGCCGCCGCGGCCAGGATGCCGCCAGCCTGGCAGCCAAAGCGCAATAGGGCGCCGGTCTTCATCGCCTGAAGCATCCGCACGTCGTTCTCTTTAAGGCGGAGCGGTCCGGCGCCGGAGAATCGGCCCTCGGCGGCTAGGTCGAGCATCTGGCCACCGACCATGCCGCCAATGCCGGCCGCGCGCGCCAAGGCGCCAACCAGTTCCGCGCGGACTGCCGCATCCGGATGAGTTTGTTTGCGCGACAAGATGTCGAACGCGAATGTGAGCAGGCCGTCGCCGGCAAGAATCGCCGTCGCCTCGTCGAATTTCTTGTGTGCGGTGGGACGGCCGCGGCGCAGTGCGTCGTTGTCCATGGCCGGCAGATCGTCGTGCGCCAGCGAGTAGCAGTGGACGCATTCCAGCGCGGCGCCCGCCATCAGGGCCCGCCGCCTCGGCACCCTGAACAGGGCGGCGCTTTCGACCACCAGGAAGGGGCGAAAGCGCTTGCCGCCGCCGAGGCTGACGTAGCGCATGGCCTCGAGTAGCCGCGCCGGGCGGGACAGTTCGCCGGGTTCTGGCTTTGCCGCCAGAATCCGCCCGAGCAGCGCCTCGGTGTCCGCTGCCACGGCATCGAGGCGGGCAAGGAACCCGGTGGCTTGCTTATTGTTTTTCTTATTGTTTTTCTTGGCACTTTTGGCATTCATCGGGTGGTGTCCAGCGGTCCGGCCTCCCTTGGGAGTGCTGTTCTCGATCCTACATTTACGGGATAACGGTTGCGCCGGATGGCGCCCGGCGCCCGATCCGGGCGCGATCCTGCGGCTCCGACATGAGCCATAACGAGAGCTATCTGTGGTCAATGACGTTGTAGCGTCAATGGTGCTTGCGATCTGGGTGTACCTCATCGCGGCGCGCGGGAGCTTTTGGCAGGCCGCCGAACGCGACGACCGGTCGGCGCCGGGCGAGGAGGTATTGTCCCGGACCGGCGCATGGCCGGCGATCGCCGTCATCATTCCGGCTCGCGACGAGGCCGCGTGCATCGGCGAAACCGTCTCGTCGCTCCTGCGCCAGGCCTATCCGGGCGAGTTCAGCGTGATCGTGGTCGACGATCAGAGCCGCGACGGCACCGCGCAGGCGGCTCGGGAAGCGGCGGCTCATCTCGGCCACGCCGACCGGCTCACGGTGGTGTCCGGGCGGCCGTTGCCCGCCGGCTGGACCGGCAAATTGTGGGCGCAGCAGCAGGGCGTGGCGCTGGTCGACGACCTGCCGAATCCGCCGGCCTACTTGCTGTTCACCGATGCGGATATCGTCCACGGCGCCGATGCGCTGCCGCCGCTCGTGGCACGCGCGCTGGCAAACGATTTCGTGCTCACCTCGCTGATGGTGAAGCTGCGTTGCAAAAGTTTCGCCGAGCGGCTTCTGGTGCCCGCGTTCGTCTTCTTCTTTCAGATGCTTTATCCGTTCGCCTGGGCCAACGATCCGCGCCGCGGCACCGCCGCGGCGGCTGGTGGCTGCATGCTGGTGCGCCGCGACGTGCTGCGTGAGGCCGGAGGTTTGGCGGCGATCCGCGGCGCTTTGATCGACGATTGCAGCCTCGCCAAACTTCTCAAAGCGCGCGGCTCGATCTGGATCGGCCTGACCGAGTGTGTGCACAGCATTCGCGCTTATCCGAAACTTGCCGACATTCGCCGCATGGTGTCGCGCACCGCCTACGCGCAACTGGATTATTCGCCGCTATTGCTTGCCGGCACGATCGCGGGTCTCGCACTCGTCTACCTGGCGCCGGTGGCGCTGGCGATCTTCGCCGGCGGCATCCCGCAGTTCCTCGGCCTGTTCGTCTGGCTGTTGATGGCGCTCGCGTTCCGGCCGACGTTGCGGCTCTACGGCTTGTCGGCGTTTCGGGGGCTGCTGCTGCCGGCGATCGCTGCCGTCTATATGGCCTTTACGCTTGATTCCGCCTATCAGCATGCGCGCGGGCGCGGCGGCATGTGGAAAGGCCGCGCCCAAGCCAACGTTTCGGAACTGCGATGAATGACGCGCGCCATAACGACGCCGCTGCATGGCGCTCGGGCAAGGGGCATCGGGACGAGAATTTCCCGGTCGCCTCCTGGCTCATTCAGCCGCGTCATCGCGGCATCATTCTTGCGTTCTACAATTTCGTACGCACCGCCGACGACATTGCCGACCACGCCACGATGGCGCCGGATCAGAAACTCGCGCTGCTCGACCGGCTCGACGCCGGGCTGACCGGGCGGAACGATGCCGATCCGATCGCCGTGCAGCTGCGCGGACAACTTGCCGAGCGCAAGCTTTCGGCCAAGCACGCGCAGGATCTGCTTGCCGCTTTCAAGCTCGACGTCACCAAGTTGCGTTATCGCGACTGGGACGATTTGATCGGTTATTGCTCGCTCTCGGCCATGCCGGTCGGCCGCTTCGTGCTCGACGTGCACGGCGAGAGCCGCGATACCTGGCCGGCCAACGACGCGCTGTGCGCCGCCCTGCAAATCATCAATCACCTGCAGGACTGCAAGGACGATTATTGCAACCTCGATCGCGTCTACGTGCCGCTCGACGCACTCGCGGCTGCGGGCGCCACGGTGGAGGCGCTGGGTGAGCAGCGCGCCTCGCCATCCCTGCTCACCTGTCTGCATCGCCTCGCCGAACGCACCGAGCGGTTGCTGCGCGAAAGCGACATTTTTCCTGCGCTGATCGAGGACCGCCGGCTCGCCCTTGAAATCTCGGTCATCAACACCTTGGCGCACCGTCTGACCGGGCTGTTGATGCGGCGCGATCCGCTGAGCGAGCGGACGCACCTGCCGCTGCCTGCAATTGCCGGGTTTACCCTGGTCGGCGCGCTTGTCGGAACATCGCGGCGCCTCGCCCGGCGCTTTTCGGCGGCCGCCCACAAGCCGCGGGGCGCGTAAGTGAAAGAGCAGCCAACGCAAGCGGCCACGCGCGCCGCCGGAAGCTCGTTTTACGGCGGCATGCGCATCCTGCCGCGGCCGCAGCGCGAGGCGATGTTCGAAATCTACGCGTTCTGCCGCGCCGTCGACGACATCGCCGACGATCTCGGACCGCGCGAGGCGCGTCGCGGAGAATTGCAGCGCTGGCGTGCCGACATCGACGCGCTCTATGCCGGCGCGCCGCCGCCGCAGCTTCGCGGGCTGGCGCAGGCGGTGCAAACATTCGACCTGCAGCGCGCTGATTTTCTCGACGTGATCGACGGCATGGAGATGGACGTGCTCGCCGATATCCGCGCGCCGGATCGGCCGACACTCGAACTTTATTGCGACCGCGTCGCCTGCGCGGTCGGCCGGCTCTCGGTGCGCGTGTTCGGCATGGAGCGCGACGCCGGACTGGCGCTTGCCGACCAGCT
>JASHXZ010000202.1 GCA_030043285.1 Xanthobacteraceae bacterium
CCGTCGACGCGCTCGAAGCGAGCAACAATCCGGCCTTCGGCGCGGCGCCGGCTCGGCTTGGCGAGGCGATCGACAGTTTGGCGCGGACGACCGAATGGCTGCTCGGCCGTCTCGACAAGGACACCGACGCGACGCTCGCCGGCGCCACGCCCTACTTGCGCTTGTTCGGCCTTGGCACGGGCGGCTGCCTGTTGGCCCGGCAGGCGCTGGCGGCGGCGCGCGATGGCGACGAGGCCACGCCGCGCGTCGCGCTGGCGCGCTTTTTCGCCGAGAACTTCGCCGTACAGGGTGGCGCGCTCGAACGCACGATCATCGACGGCGCGCCCGGTTTACTGGGCGCCGACGCCGCGCTTGAATAGCCTTAGCAAATCTTCCGACTGCTCTCGACAGTGCGCGCTGGGCGATTTCCCAGTCCTCCTTTGCCGATGAGGCTTCAAGGTTAACCTCATTTACATCCAGGATCGGCAATGCTCGCCGAGCAGCAATGGCCAGCAAACGTTCTCTGGCGTTGGTCAAGTAGTATTGGAACGTCCACTCTCGCGAATTGCGATCTTGCTGATATGCTATGGCGTTATGAGAGATCAGAGCGGCCAAAAACCTCCGAACATCAATCATCTGATTTTCGACATCTTCCGTCAAATCGCTCAGGAAAACAGCCCGCCACAGTGAAAAAACAACCGCAGCCAATTCTTGAGCCAGCTCCGCGTACGCAATGTTCCGCTCAATTGAGGCTTGATTGGTCTCGATAGCCAAATAGAGAGCCAAAGTGGCTTTTTGATTAGCGCTTCTACTCCTGACCAACCATTTTAGATGCTCCTTGCTTAAATCGTCGCCCCTGACTTGCCGGCTTCTATTTTTCGGCCTTTGTTGCTCATCTGCCATGTACAATCACATCTTCGCAAAGCCGCTTTCTGTCAGCTCAAAGCTGCCATTGTTTTTTTCCTTCACCCAACCCTTCTGAAGCGCAAATTTGAGGCCTTGTTGGAGGTCGCTCATGTCCCAACGGCGTCTAGCCCCAACGACTACAAAGTTGTTGACCCTCAGAACGCGCCCTGGTCGAGAGCGAAAGTGGTTATAAATCTCCAGGATTTTCTGCCCGTTCTCTTCTTTGGTCGCTAAAACCGCCATGTCTAGCTCTCCCAACCGGAGCACATTAGCCTTTGCATCTAACGCCACACAAGACCAGAGTAGATACCGCCTTAGTCAACCGAATATATAGTGATTCATGGCAACCGGCGACAATTGCATCTGGGGTTTTCTTGGCCCGCAATCCGGCTTACATAGGCAGAAATGTCGACACTCCTGATCACCCATCCGGACTGTCTCGAACACCTCACCCCGCAGGGCCATCCCGAGCGGCCAGACCGGCTGCGCGCCATCGAGCGAGCTTTGGAAGCGGAGACATTCCAGACGCTGGCCCGCGTCGCCGCCCCCGCGGCGGAGCTCGAGACGATCGCGCTCTGCCACCCGATGGATTACATCGTCGAGATCCGTGACGCGGCGCCGCGCGAAGGCCTGGTGCGGCTCGATGCCGACACCTCGATGTCGCCCGGCACGTTTATGGCGGCGCTGCGCGCGGTCGGCGGCGCGGTGCACGCGGTCGACGAGGTCTTTGCCAAGCGCGCCAAGAACGCCTTCGTCGCCACGCGGCCGCCAGGCCATCATGCCGAGACGGCGCGGCCGATGGGCTTCTGCCTGTTCGACAACGCTGCGATCGCGGCGCGCCACGCGCAAAAACACCACGGCATCGCGCGCGCCGCCATCGTCGATTTCGACGTGCATCACGGCAACGGCTCCCAGGAGATCTTCTGGGACGACAAATCGGTGATGTATTGCTCGACCCATCAGATGCCGCTGTTTCCCGGCACCGGCGCGGTCGGCGAATCCGGCGAGCACAACAGCATCGTCAATGCGCCGCTACGGCCGGGCGACGGCGGCGAGGCGTTCCGCGCCGCCTTCGAGAGCCGCATCTTGCCGCGGCTCGCCGACTTCCGCCCCGAGCTGATCGTCATCTCGGCAGGCTTCGACGCGCACTACCGCGATCCGCTCGCCAACATCAATCTCGAGGAAGCCGACTTCGTCTGGGCGACGCAACAGATCATGGACATCGCCGACCGCTGTGCCGACGGCCGCATCGTCTCGCTGCTCGAAGGCGGCTACGACCTGCAGGGGCTGGCCAATTCGGCCGCCGCGCATGTGCTCACGCTGATGCGCGGATAATCGACGACTGTAGCCCGGATCGGCGACCCCTCCTACGCTCGCTGCGCGAGCTTCGGAGGGTTCTGGCCTGCCGAAGCGCGTAGGCGGAAGCGAAATCCGCGAGCAAAAAGCTCCGGATTGCGCCGAGCGCAATCCGGGCTACGATACGAGGGATTCGGAGCCGGCAATGGCGCAGACCAACAGCAACGAAATCGGGCAAATGCCGTTCGAGCGGGCGATCGAGGAGCTGGAATCGATCGTGCGGCGGCTCGAAGAGGGCAAGGTGCCGCTTGAGGAATCGGTCGCCATCTACGAGCGCGGCGAAGCGCTCAAGCGCCGCTGCGAGGAGCTCCTACGCCAAGCCGAAGCGCGGGTCGAAAAAATCACGCTCAACGCCGAAGGCAAGCCGACCGGCACCGAGCCGCTGGACGTCGAGTAGACGGGAATGGCGGTTGCTCACCACGTCGTCCAGTCGCCGTCGCGTTCGAAGGCGGCGGCAGCGCGATAAATCGTGGCTTCGTCGTAGTGCCGGCCAACCAGCATCAGGCCGATCGGTCGACCGTCTTCCATGCCGCACGGCAGGCTGATCGCCGGATGTCCGGTGACGTTGAACGGGCAAGTGTTGCGCGTCGGCTCCCAGCTGCGCCGGGCGATCTCCTGCGGCGTTGCGCCCGGTTTCGGTATCGGCGTCGCCTTCATGGGCACGGTTGGCAGCAACAAAAGATCATGCGCCGCGAGCACCGCATCGTAAGCCGCGCGCAGCCGCCGCCGAATGTTCTGCGCCTTGGCATAAAAATGTCCGCCATACCGATCGAGCGTGTATTTGCTGAAGAGGCTAGCGATCTTGATCGTATCAGCGAAGCTGTCGGCGCGGCCGCGCCATGCCATCGCCTTGTCGAGCAGGCTAGTGACGTAAAGTCCCTCGTGATTGATGCCGGCGCCGTTCATTTCCAGGAGCGTGACGCACGCCGCGTCGCCGCGAATCGCCGCCCAGACCGCAAACGCCTGCGCATGCGCCGGCACCGACACGTCGGTGACCACCGCGCCGAGTCGGGCCAAGCGCGCTGCGGCGTCGTGCACGTGAGCATCGACGTCGGGCTCGGAATTGCTGTGGCCAAAGCCTTCCTTGAGCACGCCGACGCGCAAACCCCTCACGCCGCCATCGAGCGCCTCGCTATAGCGAGCGGCGGCAACGCCGCGCTGGCGCGAGTCGATGCCGTCGGGTCCGGCGATGACCTCGAGCAAGAGCGCGTTATCGTGGACGTTGGCGGTCATCGGCCCGACCGTGTCGATCGTGATTTCGAGCGGCGCGATGCCGGTGTAAGGGACGAGCCCAAAGGTCGGTTTCAGCCCGACAATGCCGCAATGGCTCGCTGGGATGCGGATCGAGCCGGCCTGATCGCCGCCGATCGCCATGTCGACTTCGCCGGCTGCGACCAGCGCGGCGCTGCCCGATGACGAGCCGCCGGTCGTGTATCCCGGCTTGCGCGGATTGTGCACCGGGCCGCTCGAGCTGGTGTGGCTGCCGCCGGAAACGCAATAATATTCGCACACCGCCTTGCCGGCGATTTCGCCGCCGGCATCGAGAATGCGCTCGA
>JASHXZ010000105.1 GCA_030043285.1 Xanthobacteraceae bacterium
AGCCGCCGGTGATGGGTCAATTATTGGGAGGCCTGCTGCTCGGACCATCGGTCCTCGGCGCGCTGTGGCCGCACGCCGAGCAGGCGCTGTTTCCGAGCGCCGACGTGCAAAAAAACCTGATTCAGGGCGTGGCGCAGCTCGGCGTCCTGATGCTGCTGTTGCTCACCGGAATGGAAACCGATCTGCCGCTGGTTCGGCGCGTCGGCCGCACGGCCGTGACGGTGGCGATTGCCGGCGTCGCCATCCCATTCGCCTGCGGCTTTTGGCTTGGCGAAATACTGCCGGATTCGCTGTTGCCGAAACCGGAGGCGCGCCTCGTCACGGCATTGTTTCTCGGCACCGCGCTATCGATCTCGTCGGTGAAGATCGTCGCCATGGTCGTCCGCGAGATGAACTTCATGCGCCGTGACATCGGCCAGATCATCGTCGCATCGGCAATTCTCGAGGACACGATCGGCTGGGTGATCATCGCGATCGCGTTCGGGTTGGCCTCGGCCGGCCGCATCGACGTCTGGTCGGTCGGGCGCGCGCTCATTGGCACTGCGGTGTTTCTCGCCGCCAGCCTAACCGTCGGACGACGCGTCGTGTTCGAGCTGATCCGCTGGGCCAATGACAGCTTTCAGAGCGAATTTCCAGTCATCACCACCATTCTGGTGATTATGGCGGCGATGGCGCTGATCACGCAGGCGATCGGCGTGAACATGGTGCTGGGCGCGTTCGTTGCCGGCATTTTGGCCGGCGAATCGCCGATGCGCACCCGGCACATCGACGAGCAATTGCGAGGCCTGATCGTCGCTTTGTTCATGCCGATCTTCTTCGGCCTGTCCGGGTTGAGCGCCGACCTGACGATACTCAAAGATCCACATCTGGCCGCGCTGGCAGCCGGGCTCGTCCTGATCGCTTCCGCCGGAAAATTCCTCGGCGCGTTCGCCGGCGCCAAGCTCGGCGGGCTCGTTCGCAGTGAGGCGCTGGCGCTGGCCTGCGCGATGAACGCGCGCGGCTCGACCGAGGTCATCGTCGCCTCGCTCGGACTGTCGATGGGTATTCTCAGTCAGAATCTGTTCACGCTGATCGTCGGCATGGCGGTGATCACCACGGTATCGATGCCGCCGATGCTGCGCTGGGCGCTCAAGCGCCTGCCGATGCGCAAGGCCGAGCGGATCAGGCTGCAGCGCGAGGAGATCGATGCCCGTGGCTTCGTCACCAAGCTCGAGCGGTTGCTGGCCATCGTCGACGATAGCCGAAATGGCAAATATGCCGCGCAACTCGCCGGCATTATTGGCGGCTCCGGCGGCAAGCCGACCACCGTTCTGGACCTGACCTCCGGCGAATCGCCCAAGGGACCGACAAAGAATGGCAAAGGGCCCTCGGAAGACGGAGCGGACGCAAAAGCGCACGCTGATGATGCCACGCGCGAAGTGAAGTCAGCCGCCCAGCGGGTGACCACTCTTGAGACCAATCCCGATGAGGAAAGGCCGGGCAGCATCGACGTCACCGCCGTGCATAAGGACGCGATCGGCCCCGAGGCGGTGGCCGAGGAGGCGCGCAAAGGTTACGACCTGCTGGTCATCGGCGTTGCTGACGTTCATGATCCCAAGGGCGGCTTCAGCCGCGGGGTGTCATCGATTGCCAGGAATTTCGAGGGACCGCTCGCGGTCATCGATGGGCGCGAGGGCAAAGTCGAGCGGTTGTTCGAAGTACGGCACAAAATTCTCATTCCGGTGAACGGCACCGAAGCGTCGCGCCGCGCCGCGGAGGTCGGCTTTACAGTCGCGCGGGCCAACGCCGCCGAAGTCACGGTGCTCTATGTCACCCGCGCCGGCGCCGGCCGGGGCAATGGCGGGTCGCCAGCCCGCGGCATTCGGCGCAACGAAGCCGCGGTCCTGCGGGATATCGAAGCCTTGGCCGAACGTTACGGCGTCGATGTGCGGCGCCGCGTGTGCACCGATGCAGCGCCGGACGAGGCGATCGTGCGCGAAGCCAAACGGGGCTTTGACCTTATCGTACTGGGGGCGAACCGGCGGCCCGGTGACACGTTGTTTTTTGGCGACACGGCCACGGCAGTGCTCGACCGAGCGGAGACCTCGAAACTGTTTGTTGCAAGCTAGGCCGAGCGCAGGCGAATCGGCGATCTCAGGCGGCTCCCACCCCGCAACGCCGCCACATCAGGACTGGTAAAAATGGCCCATCAGGCGCATATTTCCTTCACGCCGGGCTGCATGGCCAAATGGCTGGCGCGCCGCCAAACGAACCCGACGATCGCGCTCCCGGCTGCGGCGCAGGAAACGCGTCCATGTCCATAGTTCCGCTGCTCGCGCAATCGGCCTTCGATCCCGAATTCATCGAGACGCTGGTGGCGGCCTACGAGGACGCCTGGAAGAAGATCGAACAATCCGGCAGCGCTTTTGCATCGCCGCGTTATCGGCGTGCCGCGCAGGAGATCGTCGCCAAGCGCATTATTGAAATGGCGCAACGCGGCGAACGCGAGGCGGCCCAGCTCGCCGAAGATGCCGTGAGCTACTTGGCGCGGTCCTACGCCTGACACACACGACAGCAGGCCGGGCGAAGGCGCCACCGGACGCGCCCCGCCCAGGGATCACCGCCAAGGCTCGTCGCCAAACCGCCGCACAGGCTCTTGCGCATAGCCCAGGGCAACCGGGGCCCCGGCCTGCTCGCGGCGAAGCGCCCAATTTCTGACCTCCTGCTCTCGGCGCGACGCGCGGCTGTGGCGCTCCTCGGATCTGGTGTTTGAAAGGCGTACCTTCCGGCGGTACTCTACTGCGATGCCTGTTTTCGGAATGGCATCCGCAGCTTTCTGCCCCGCGCCTGCAACTTTGTTCAGCTTGTGTGGATTAATCGTCGCTGCCGTGACCAGCTCGGACCGCGGATTGGTCGCCTCATGGTGAGCGTGATTAAGCAGTGCATCCGCCGACATCAGGAAGAATATAATGATCGCGGCGATTGCGCTCAGATACGCGAAAATGGATGCCAGGAGTCCCATGATCGACCGAAGGATCCAGCCCGCCGCTTTGCATAATGCGCGATCGCGGTTTTGCGTTCCTACGCCGGACTTTGCGTTCCTGCGCAGGACGACGCAGCGGCCCCGTATGTGGAACCGAGTGCATCGCTGAAAGGTTTATCGCTTGGGCAGCGTTGTATTTTGGCTGAACGGCGGCAGCGGAAAAGCCGTGGACCTTGTTTGTTCCTCCTTGTGGCTCGCGGTCGTGATCTGGCTGATCCTGCGAGCGATTAGTCAACGCGGATTGCTGCCCCGGCTGACCGTGGCCGCCGCGCCGCGCGTCGACGCGGCAGCGCATGTCACGGTCATCATTCCGGCACGCGACGAGGCGGCGAATATCGCTCGCTGCCTGCGGTCGCTGTTGGCGCAGGACTATCCGGCAGCCCGCTTAAGCGTGCTGGTGATCGACGACCATTCGGCCGACGACACCGCCGCAATCGTGCACGCCATCGCGGCCCGCCACCCGCAGGTTTCACTGTTGTCGTGCCCGCCGCTGCCGCCACGCTGGACCGGCAAATCGCACGCCTGCTGGATCGGCGCGCGCGCCGCGGCGCCGCAAAGCGAATGGCTGTGCTTCGTGGATGCCGACGTCTGGGGCCGGCCGGCGCTGGTGTCGAGCGCGATTCATGCCGCATTGTCGCAACACATCGATTTGCTGTCGCTGGCGCCGCGCCAGGAGCTGCAAAGCTTTGCCGAACGCCTCATGCTGCCGTGCGGGCTTATTCTTCTGTCTTTCCTGCAGGACTTGCGCGAGGTGCAGGGCCACGACGGCTCGGCCGTGACCGCGACCGGCCAGTTCATGCTGATCCGCCGCAACGTCTACGACGCGGTTGGCGGCCACGCCGCGGTCTCCAACGTGATCTGCGAGGATCTCGAGATCGCGCGTCTGCTCAAACAATCGGGCCGCTCCGTGCTGCTGATGGGCGGCGACGACGTGATCGCAACGCGCATGTATACCGGGTGGCGGACGCTGTGGCCGGGCTTCGCCAAAAACCTGGTCGACACGCTCGGCGGTCGGCGCGTCACGCTGAGCTTCACACCGCTGGCGGTGCTGTTGGCGTGGGCGGCCGTGGCGATACCGATCATCGATGCGTTCGCCTGCTGGCGAGGAGTGCCCGGTGCCTGGACGGCTCTCGTGGTAGCGGGGCTGGGCTCTGCCGCGGCCTTCGGCCTGCACATTGCGGCGACGTTCTACTTCCGCATTCCGTTCTGGTACGGTCTTCTGTTCCCGCTCGGCTACACGGTGGGGACGGCGATCGCGCTGGACAGCGTGCGCCGCCGCATGACCGGACGGGTGATCTGGAAAGGCCGGACCTATTCATGAAAGCGGCCAAGCGGAAGGCCGAGCACGAACACCCTGCTGCCGACCGGGGCGAGCAGCGGCTGATCGATCTCGAGGAAGCCCGCGCCGTCATCCTAGCGGCCGCGGCGCTTGCCGTCTTCCTTTATTTCATCAAGCTGATCCTGCTGCCGTTTCTGTTGCCGGCCGTGGTCGCTTATCTCTGTACGCCGGTGCTGGATCGACTCGCCGCGCGCACGCGCTGGCCGCGTTCGCTGTTTGTGGTTTTGTTTTTTCTGGCTTTTCTCGGCATCGGCGCGCTGTTCTTGGACTTTGCCGGCGCCCGAATCTTCGCCGAGGCGCGCGGCCTGACGACCGACCTGCAGGGCATGCTCGAGCGCCTCGTCCGCGACGCCACCGGCGGTCAGCCGGTTCACCTGCTCGGCTATACGATCGATGCGCACCAGCTGGTACAGGGTCTTCTGGCGAAGCTGAGCGATTGGCTCGGACAATCCAATGTTCTGGTCGCGGCGGCGGGCTACGGCTTGGTGGCCATCATGGGCACGTTCCTCATGGCCGTGCTGTTGTTCTATTTCCTGCTCAGCGGCCGCCGCGTGGCCGGCGGCATTTTCTGGATGGTACCGCCGCACCGCCGCGCGCTCGCCGATCGCATCTGGCAGCGGCTCGATCCGGTTTTGACCCGCTACTTCCTCGGCATGATCGTCGTCATGATATATGCGGCGGCCGCCTCCTATGTGGGCCTGAAATACTTCCTCGGCATCGAGCATGCGATTCTACTGGCGCTGTTGACCGGCATTCTCGAAACCGTGCCGGTGATCGGACCGACCTCGGCCGCCATCATCGCCGGACTGATATCGCTCCGCACCGCAACGGGCTTTATGAGCATCATCGACTATGCGCTGTATGCGACGGCGCTCCGCCTGTCGATCGATCAGCTGGTCGGTCCGTTCGTGCTCGGCACCGCCGCTCACGTCCATCCGGTCCTGATCATCTTCTGCTTTCTCGCGGGCGGCATCGTGTTCGGCATACCTGGGGTCATCATGGCGGTCCCAGTGGCGCTGTTGATCAAGAGCACGCTGGCGACGCTTTACGGCGACGAGCCCGAGTAAACACCGCTCGACCGGAGCCCGCGCGGCCGTCTCGTGACCGTCAAAAACCAGGGCTATATTGTGGCGTTATTGGCAACTTTTCCCGGGGGCGAAAGTTGCCGGTTGGGTAGAGGCAAGCGGAGGCCCGCTCATGGCGGCGTGGGAGTCCGCGAAGCGCAGCATACCGTCCCCGTACAGCCATCCTTGGCTGGCGGAGGCGATTTTTGCCTTCGACAAGTGGTTACGACGCTGCCAGGGCGTCGTGGAATACAGCACGCGTCCGCAGTGCCTGTTCCGGCTGGAAATCGGCCGAGCCCGCGGACAATTGCTGCT
>JASHXZ010000203.1 GCA_030043285.1 Xanthobacteraceae bacterium
CCGCAACTGCGTGGCGCGCGCCGCGCCCGAAGCGTGTTGGGACGGTAACGTCGCAACGCGTGGCGCGGCTCTTGACTACGCGCCTGTCGGCGCTCCGCCTCCCTCATTTTATTTGCCCGGGAGGCAATGTTTCGTGCCGTGCCGTGCCGAGACCTCGGATGCAAAAAACCGCATCGCGAGAACGGGGAAGCTTTGCCTTCCGTTCACCTCATCCTGAGGCGCGAGCGAAGCGAGCCTCGAAGGATGTAGGCCCCGGCGCCTCGGCCTGCATCCTTCGAGGCGCGCCAAGGCGCGCGCCTCAGGATGAGGAAATGAGGCGGTGCGCGCCAAGAAAGGAAGACGTAATGCGTTTACTTTTTCTTCCGCGCTTTCGGCTTGCGCTGCTTGTTCGGCGGGGCCCAGATCATGGCTTCGAGCTTCATGCCGTCGGGGTCGGCGAAGTACACGGCGTAATAATTGCGGCCGTAATGTTCGCCGGGCGGATCGAGCACCGTCATGCCGTTCTGTTCAAGGAAGGCGCCGAGCGCGTCGACGTCGTTGCGGCTCGCAACCTCGAACGCATAATGATGAAAGCCGATGTCGCCCTTGCGGTATTTGCGCTTTTGGCCGGCCGCGTCGGCTGCGGCGATCCAGAACAGCGTCTTGGCGTTGCTCCAGCCCGTCATGTCGGCGTAATCGTACTTGCGCTTGAAGCCGAGAAAGCCGAGCACCTTGTCGTAGAACGCCTTCGAGCGGGCGAAATCGCCGACGCTCAACACCAGATGATCGACACCGACGACACGCGGCATGGAATTGCTCCGAAATGTTGATCCAAATGTAGCCCGGCTTGAGCGCAGCGAAAGCCGGGAGCCGAGTCCTGGATGTGCGCGAAACAATGCTGATATTCAGTCCCCGGATTGCGCTCCGCGCAATCCGGGCTACGATAACCGAGCAACAGAGACTAACGCCGTGCCGAAAACCTTGTTCGACAAGATCTGGGACTTTCATCGGGTCGGCGAGCGCGCCGACGGCCGCGAGCTGCTCTATATCGACCGCCATGTGCTGCATGAATTGCATGCCCACCACGGCTTCGCCCATCTGGAAAAGCAGCGCCGCCCGGTGCACCGGCCGGATCTGACGTTTGCGGTCCAGGATCACACCGTCGCCACCAGGCCGGGCCGCGACGACGACAGCAATCCGTCCGGCACCGCGTTTCTCAAGGCGATGCGCGAAGGCACGCGGCGGAACGGCATAAGGCTGTTCGATCTCGGCGATCCCGAACAGGGCATTTCCCACGTCGTCGCGCCGGAGCTCGGCATCGTGCTGCCGGGCGCCACCCACGCGGTGCCCGACAGCCACGCCAGCACGGTCGGCGGGCTCGGCGCGCTGGCGTTCGGCTGCGGCACCAGCGAAATGACCCACGTCCTGGCGACGCAGGTGATGGCGCTCAAGCGGCCGAAGCGGCTGCGCGCGCGGCTCGACGGCCGGCTCGGCGCGCATGTCAGCGCCAAGGACGTGGCGCTGCGGCTGATTGCCGAGCTCGGCGTCGCCGGCGCGCGCGGCTATGCGGTCGAATATGCCGGCAGCGCCATCGCCGCCATGCCGATCGAGCAGCGCATGACCTTATGCAATCTCAATATCGAGATGGGCGGCCGCTCGGGCTTTGTGGCGCCGGACGATGCGACATTCGGCTGGCTCGCCGGCCGGCCCTACGCGCCGAAGGGCGCGACCTGGGACCAGGCCCTCGCTTATTGGCGCACGCTTGTCAGCGACGATGACGCTGAGTTCGACCGCGAGGTCACGCTCGATTGCAGCGCGCTCGAGCCGCAAATCAGCTGGGGCACCGATCCGAGCCAGGTCGTCGGCATTTCGGGCCGCGTGCCCGATCCGGCCGCGATCGACGGCAGCCGCCGCGCCGCGGCCGAAAGCGCGTACGCCTATATGGGCCTTTCGCCCGGAACGCCGCTCGCCGGCCTGCCGATCGATCGCGTGTTCATCGGCTCGTGCACCAACAGCCGGCTGCCGGACCTTGAAGTCGCCGCCGCCATCGTGCGCGGTCGCCGCGTGGCGGCCGGAGTCACCGCCATGGTGGTGCCGGGCTCGAGCAGCGTCAAACGCGAAGCCGAAGCGGCTGGGCTCGACCGCGTGTTCCGCGACGCCGGTTTCTTCTGGGGCGAATCCGGCTGCTCGATGTGCGCCGGCGGCAACGGCGACCGCGGCGCGCCGGGCGAACGCTGCGTCTCCACCACCAACCGCAATTTCGAAAATCGCCAGGGGGTGAAAGTGCGCACGCACTTGGCGTCGCCCGCGACCGCCGCGGCGAGCGCGCTCGCGGGCCGCATCGCCGACGTGCGGCAGGTGTTGTTGACCGGAGCCGCCTGATGCAAGTGTTCAGCCGCCACACCGCGATCGCCGCGCCGCTCATTGCCGACGATATGAACACCGACCAGATTGCTCCGGTGCTGCACGGGCGCGGGCTGAAGGAGGATTATCGCGCCATGCTGTTTCATCGCGCACGGCGGCGCGAAGACGGCAGCGACAATCCCGATTTCGTGCTCAACAAGCCGCAATTCCGCAACGCCGGCATCCTGGTGACGGGCAACAATTTCGGCGCCGGCTCGTCGCGCGAGTCCGCGGTGTGGAGCATGCTGGCCAACGACATCCGCGTCATCGTGGCGCGCAGCTTTGCCGACATCTACCGGGAAAATTGTCTGCAGAACGGGCTGTTGCCGATCGTGCTGGCGCCGGCCGAGATGGACGGCTTCACGGCGCGCGTCATCGCCGCCGACGGCGCGGCGCCGTTCACCGTCGATCTGGAAACCCAGCGCATCAGCGGACCGGGCGGCAACGACATCGCCTTCGATATTGCGGCGGCCGATCGCATGCGGCTCCTCGAAGGCCTCGACGATATCGGGCTCACGCTCAAGCACATGGATGAGATCGTGAGCTGGGAACAGCGCGCCGCCGCCGCGCAGCCCTGGCTGCAGACCGCGCGCGATGGGCGGTGATAATCACTTGTTATCCTCACCCTGAGGTGCTCGGCGCGAAGCGCCGAGCCTCGAAGGGCGAGGCCACAGCGCCTCGGCCTGCATCCTTCGAGGGCCGCTTCGCGGCCGCCTCAGGATGAGGTGAACAAGATGTGCCGTTGATGACAAACAAGGAGAACGCGTCATGAGCGTCCGCAAAAAATTCCGCGCCATCATGGCCGGCAAAAAACTGGTGCTGATGCCCGGCGCCTATGACGGCCTGTCGGCACGCATCATGGAAGCCGAGGGTTTTGAAGCGATCTGCGCCGGCGGCTACGCGGCGATCGGCTCGATGCTGGCGCAGCCCGACATGGGCCAATCCAACATGCGCGACTACGCCGACCATTACGCACGCATCGCGGCCGCGGTCGAGATTCCGGTCTACGTCGACGCCGATACCGGGTTTGGCGGCGTCAACAATGTGCGGCAGATGGTGCGCGCCTTCGAGGCCGCGGGCCTCGCCGGCGTGTTCATCAGCGATCAGGTGTTTCCCAACCGCTGCGGCTACCTGCCCGGCAAGCAGGTGATTCCGGCCGAGCAGATGCTGGCCAAGATCAAGGCGGCGCTCGACGCGCGGCGCGATCCCGACTTTTTCATCGCCGGCCGCACCGACGCTGCCGGCGTCGAGGGCGTCAAGGCGGCGATCGCGCGCTGTCAGCTGTTCATGGAAGCCGGCGCCGATATGGCGAAACCGATGGGCGTCGACACGATCGACGAGATCAAGCGCGCGATGCGTGAAATCGCCGGCCCCCACATGGCGACGCTGTCGCAAGCGGCGGGGTTGAAGCGGCGCAGTCTGGAAGAGCTCGAAGCTGCCGGCGTGGTGGCCGCGACGTTTCCGTCGATCGCGCTGTTCGCCGCCGCGCACGCGGTACGCAACGTGCTGCGCATTCTCAAGCGTGAGAATTCGCTGACCGCGACGTTCGACCATCTGTTGCCGCTCGATGATTATTACGAGCTGGTCGGTCTCAAAGCGATGCTCACGCGCGAGGAGAGCTACGACAAGGCCGCTGCCGCGTTGGTGCAGAAGCGCGCAGCCGAATAGCTGCGCGATTCACAAAGCATCCAACAAAGCGGCCCTAAAAAGGAAAAGGGGCCGGCGTGAAAGCCGGCCCTCCCCCATTCAGCTGCTGATGCCATTACCCCTTCGTCACGACCGGCGGCGGCGGGGTGGCACAGCCCGCAGTCGTCGCAAGTGTCAACACTGCGATGATTGCCAAAGCAAGTTTCTTCATTGCAGAATCCCCCGTCCGTGACGGCGCGACCATAGCAGCACGAACCCAATCCTCTAGTGCTCAAAAGACACACTGCGCACGGATTCGATTGGCGCAACGTGACAGGCGCAAAGTTCCGTCGGCGGGTATTCGAATCAACGCCTTGATGCGAAATCCGCGGAACGATTCGCGCACCGCCATGAGGGCGTGAAAGCCGAGCGGCAGCACGAAGGGGTTGACGACGTTCGCTGGCGCTGTGCAGTTAGGCGATGCGCGATGGGGAGATCGCGTCCAGGCGGCGGGGCGAGCGGCTGGCAGCCAAAAGCTTCAGGATGGGATGGAGCGAACGTGCAAACGCACCGCGTGACGCTAGCGACAGCTTTGGTCCTCGGCCTTGCTCTATCGGGCTGTGCAGGAGGGCTATCCGCCGCCGGCGGTCCGGCCGCAGCGCCGGCTGGCGTCGCCGCGGCAGCACCCGGCAGCGGGCCGGAGCGCGACCTCTCCGCCGATGAAAAGAAGATCATCATGGCCGCCGTCGCTCCGTCGCTGCGCGACGCCGCCGCGGCGAAATACCACTGGCCGAAATTTTCGCCGTCGACGAGCGATCCGTCGCCCAATTACTGCGCCACCGTCGACGCCAAAAGCCCCTACGCCGCCTATAGCGGCCGGCAGGCTTACATCGTCGAGGTTGGGTTGACGGGAGGCTACGTGACCTCGGCCACTATGGGACTGATCGCCGGCGGCAAGGATGCGGCGCTGGTCAGCAAGACCTGCGCGAAATACGGGCTCGATCCTAACAAAGCGACGTGACGCAGCGAGCAGGCTGATCGGCTTGGCCCAATTGTCAGGGCGTGGCGTACATGGTGCGCG
>JASHXZ010000204.1 GCA_030043285.1 Xanthobacteraceae bacterium
CCAAAGCGCCGGCGATCGCGCCGGAAGCCGCGCCCAACGCGGCGCCGGCCAGCGGCATCAGGAAAATCAAACCAATCAGCGTGCCCCAAAAGGTCCCGGAAACTGCGCCGGCTGCCTTGGTATTGACCAACTGGTTGAGCTTGATGCGGCCTTTGTCGTCCTTTATGGCGATCACCGCGTCGCCCATTTCAATCAAATACTCTTTCTGCATCGCGAGCAGCTTTTGGCGAAGTTCCTCAGCCTTGGCTTCGGTAGGAAAAGCGATAACAACGAGGTCGCTCATGGTTTTTCCTCTGGGTGTTGCGTGCTCACTCAGGTCTTCGAATCCTTCACCGCCGCACGGTCTGGAGGCGCGAGAGGGGGCGCGCGTGAGCGTTTGCACCGACGTTGGTTGGGAGCCCTTTCGGGCTCCTCAAGGCTCGCGGCGTACCATGACGGTGCGCTTACTCGCCGAAGAACGCGAAGCAGCCGGGATAGCCTCGCTCCAGGGTAAATTCGCCGCCGGATTCGATCGTCGCGGCGCTATCGCCGTAGGATACCGGATTGGGGTAGTAGCCAACGCCTCGCCCTCCGACGCAGGCAACGCCCGGTTCGGCGCCCATTGGTAGAACGGCGGCGTTATAGACGTCATAGAGAGGCTGCGAGTCCGATCCGTTGAATGCATAGGATCCACCGTTCCCTGCCATCTGGTCGTGGATCGCGGCAGCGTGCGCAGTACCCGTGCGGTAGGTGTGGCGATCGTAGGCAGCGTGCGCATGATGAATTCGCTGATGCACCGCACCTTGGATGTCGGAATGAACGGCGTCAGAGGGCGTCTGCGCATACGCTGCCGTCGTAAGCAGTACCACCCCGGCAACAGCCAATGCCAATTGTCCGCTGAACGATTTCATCGCTACTTTCCTCTCAGGTTAAGCCCCGTGCCCGGCATTACGAGAAGGTCAAACAGCGTGAAACTGAATGCTGCCGCATGAGAAATCTACGATCTTCGAGTATTGCCATGGTATACAAGCGGGTTGCGGCGTTACGCGCGTGCTAAAACTTTTCCGACTGTGCGAGGCGGTTGTCGCTGTCGCTTCAGCCGACCGCAATTGACGGTGCAGATGTCGCTATTCAACTTTATGGAAGCTGCGCCTGAGCGAGCCTCATAAGCTCGCCCCGTCACTGCGAGCCGCGCGATACGTGACGGCTACCCAAAAGCATAATTGCGCTACGTGCCGCGCGCCTCAATTTCATGGCGCCACGGTTCAATTCACGCGCAAGATTGAATGCAGCACCTTCAAATGCCGGATTCCCGGTCCAGTAGCTCGGCTTGAGAAATCAGATGCTGGACTGCAGCTGCGGTTTCCTCAACGTCGTCTCCCGCGTAGTTGTCGATGGAGAGATTCCGCTGATTGTCGAACAGTTCCACCCAGAACGGCAAGTCCTTGTCCTCAGCCATTTCCGACGGCTCAAGCAATCTGACCTCATAAAGCCCATGCCGCGACAGTGACGCTACTTTCTGGCCGGCGATCGTTCTCGGAGCGCGTAACGTCCTCACGTAGGACCGCACGATCAGGAGTTCCAGATGTCTGTTTCTTTGCGAATTTTGCATAAACCAATCCAAAACGTCCACTTTTCGGCGCCTCGATATCGACCTATTCGGTGGCTCTTTGCCAGCGTGCGCCGCTTTCTTGCCGGACCATATAATGGAAGGAGCTACGTCTTTTCCTGATGGTCGGTGCCAACCGTCTGTTCCTGCCTGTCAAAGCAAACGAAATGCGATCAGATCACGATTCGGATAAGATCGGTGCTCTACCGACGGCGACCGGCGGAATAGCGAGGGCTGCCTATGCTCATGCCACCCCTTCGCTCCCGGACGTTGGCTCTCTGGTGAAGCGTGCCGGGATAGCGCTCGACCAGCTCGAAGATCCGGGGTACCGCATACCGGTCGAGCGCCAAATCACATTTCTCAACCTGGTTGCCGAACGGCTACCCGATGAGTTCCTCGGATTCCATCTTGCAAGAGCAATCGATCTTCGCGAGATCGGTTTGCTTTACTACGTTCTTTCATCCTCCGATACGCTCGGCGACGCCTTGCGGCGTGTGCAAAGGTACAGCTCCGTTCAGAACGAGGGTGTATTGACCAAGTATCGCGACGGCGGCTCTGTTTGCGTGTCGCTCCATTACAACGCGGTAAGCCGCCGGAGCGACCGCCATCAGATCGAATTCTTCGTTACGACAATTGTGCGGTTGTGTCGGCAATTGGTGGCGCGGCAGTTGAACCCCGTTCGCGTCAAATTGGCCCACCGAAGAGTCGAAGTGCCCGCTGACATGGCGGCGTGCTTCGGCTGTGAACTCGTTTACGGCAGCGACGTTGACGAGATTGAGTACGCACCGTCGAGCGGTCGATTGCCCATCGCGAGCGCGGACGATTATTTGAACAAACTATTGCTGAAATACTGCGAGGAGGTGCTCGCGAGTCGACGAATTAAAGCAAGGTCATAGCGATTGGCTGTCGAAAATACGGTGGCGCCCCTACTGCCGCATGGCCAAGGTCGATTATCGGAAGTCGCCGCTCGGCTCGGAGTTAGTGTGCGAACCCTGGAGCGCCGGCTTGCCACGGAGAGTGTATCGTTTGGGGGCGTGCTTGACGATCTCAGGTTCGAGCTTGCGAAACGCTATCTGCGGGAGCCAGGTCTGCCGATTTCCGAGATAGCCTGGCTACTCGGCTACACCGATCCCAGCGCCTTCACCCACTCGTTCAAACGATGGACCGGAAAGCCTCCCACGGAGATGCGAGTAGCTTGAATCCGCATCTGCTATGGAATTTAGAAGGCTGCTCAAAATGAGCTGCCACGGGAAATACAGGATGACCGCTTTCCGATGCCTCGGCCGAGCTGCGACAGACAAGGATGATGAGCGCAAAGCGGTTGCCCGATCTGCTCAGAATAGCGGACTAACTCAGTATTGTGCGCAATTTCTGAATTGTGCGCAATTTCTGATTTTTCGCTATTTCGCGCAACTCCCGATTTTTAGGCTTTCCCTCGCTCTTGAGAGCGCTCGAGCGCATCAACCGCGAACTGACTAGCGGTCGTCGGCGCCGTCACTGACAAAGATTCTTTCACGCGAAAGCATGCGGACGAAACGTCCTAGCATGCGAAAGTATATCGTCCCAAGCCGATTAAGTACGGTGAAAATGCATCGGCGTAATGGACATCCGAGGCCTCTTTGCCATGTCATTGGACACGAGAGACCGAAAGGCAGTCGCGACCTGCAACAAGCGAATGCGTGTATGGTCGCAATAGGCCGAAGCGACCTAACCGCGTGGAGTTTGGCGACAAGCGACGTGAGAAACGCAGCGCGAAGTAGTAGCGTGAACATGAGGGTCCAATGCACAGTGAAATACGCTCTTACCCATTGGGCTCGTTTTCAGCTACTCGCCAACTGCGGAGTCTTGGCGAGCGGCCATTAGTCGGACCTCGAAAGCAACCATCGACGACCTGGCAGGTACGACGCGCTGAGGCATATATCGAGTCGCACTGGAACGAGCCGATAACCATCGCCAGCCTCGCACACGCCAGCGCTGCGAGCGCGCGCAGCATTTTCTATCACTTCAAGAATAGCCGCGGACAATCGCCGATGTCGGTCGTAAAGCAGGTCCGCCTAGAGCATGCCAGAGAGATGCTTGAAAGCAGCGGCATCGGTCGTTCGGTGACGGAGATCGCGATCGATTGCGGGTTCGGCAATTTGGGACATTTCG
>JASHXZ010000205.1 GCA_030043285.1 Xanthobacteraceae bacterium
GAGCGCGTCGAAGCCTGCGACCAGCGACGATACGCGCCGGTACCATTGCGCATAAGTAAGCCGCATCTCGCCGTCGACAATCGCCGGCGCCTGCGGATCGCGGGCGACGCTGCCGAGAAAACTCAAGCCCAGATCGAGCATGCGGACGTGTCTCCTTCGACCCATGATAGGCGGTCGCCGCGCCATGACAAAGACGCATTCCGCTCCATCTGATCGCTGACGCGGCCACTTGTTGCCTTGCCAAAACGCCGCAGCTACAAAAGCCCGCAGGCGCGGCGCAAACCACCGATGGCATCGATCACGTTTCCCGACAGCAAGAGCTGGGTCGCCGGCTTGACACGTTCGCCCGAGCGGACCGTCGCGGCGCTGATCGTCGGCTTCGCGGCGTGCCGTCTCGTTGTCGCGGCGACGCTCGGGCTCGGCGTCGACGAGTCTTACGACATCGGCGTTGCGCACGATCTTGCGTTGTCCTATTTCGATCATCCGCCGCTGAGCTATTGGATATCGCACGCCTTCATGCCGCTGTTCGGCGACGGCCGCGCCTTGCGCGTGCCGTTCGTGATCATTTTTGCCGGCACCACGTGGCTGCTTTATTTGCTGACACGGCATTTGTTCGGCGCCGCCGCCGGTGTCTGGGCCGTGCTGGCGCTCAATCTCTCGGCATTCTTCATGCTGGCCGGCAGCTGGATCCTGCCCGACGGGCCGCTGCTGTTCTGTCTGATGGCGGCCGCGTACGTATTGGCGCGCGGGCTGTTCCCGGCCGGCGCGCCAGTTTCGCCGTGGCGCACCTGGCTCGCGGCCGGTTTCTGGTTCGGGCTCGCCGGGCTGTCGAAATATCACGCACTGCTGATCGCGTTCGGGTTGCTTCTCTATCTGCTCGGCACGCCGGAGCGCCGCAAAATTCTGCTGCACCCGGCGCCGTGGGTGGGCGGCGTACTGGCCCTTGCGATGTTCACGCCCGTCCTTGTTTGGAACGCCGAGCACCATTGGGTCTCGTTCGCCTTTCAGGGCGGCCGCGCCGCGAGCTACGGCGGTCTCCCCAAGATCGATCAATTCTTCACCAATCTCGGCGGCCAGTTTCTTTGGCTGACGCCGTGGGTGTTCGTTCCCATGGTCGCCGCCGCCTACCAGGCGCTGCGGCGCGGGCGGGCCGTGGAGCGCTCCTGGTTTTGTCTTTGCCTCGGCGCGCCGACGATCGTGTTGTTCACGCTGGTGCCGCTATGGGGCGACCGCGGCCTGCCGCATTGGCAGATGCCCGGATGGCTCATGCTGTTTCCCGTGCTCGGCGACCGGCTCGCGCGCGAGGTTTTAGTGCGGCGCCGGCCACGCCTCTGGGCAATCGGCTCTGCGGTGTCGCTCGCGATCGTTTCCATCGTGCTCATCGCGCAGGCCGACACCGGCTTCGGCCGTGTGCTTGCGCCGGCGGTCTTTGCCAAGGGCGATCCGACGCTCGAAGCCTTGCAGTGGACGCCGCTGCGCGCCGAGCTGCAAAAGCGCGGCCTGCTCGACAACAAAAACCTGTTTGTCATTTCCGGCAGTCCGATCGATATCGGCAAGATCGACCAGGCGCTACACGACGCCCTGCCCATGCAGGTGTTCGGCGAAAGCAAGCAGTACGCTTTCCGCATCGATCCGAAAACGCTGGTCGGGCGCGACGCGCTGATCGTCGGACAACGCAACCGCACC
Source organism: Xanthobacteraceae bacterium (assembly GCA_030043285.1). Lineage (GTDB taxonomy): Bacteria > Pseudomonadota > Alphaproteobacteria > Rhizobiales > Xanthobacteraceae > BOG-931. Next base: position 1,687 of record JASHXZ010000205.1, read on the forward strand.
ATCGGGCTGCGCCGCGCACTGGCGCCCTATTTCGCTTCGATCGACGAGTTGCCGCCGTTCGCGTTCGGCCGCTCCGGCATGAACGAGGTCGAAATGCGGCTCCTGTACGGCCACACTCTGAAAAAGCCGCTGCCGTCGCGATATGAATGACCGGCCGCGTCACGCCGGCTCGCGGACCCGCGCGGCCAACACGCTCTCGACCGCCTGGAAAACTTGCTCGACGCCGATCGCCTGCATGCAGACATTGTCAGTGCAGGCGCTCTTGCGGTGATTGCTGGCGCTGACGCAGGGCGAGCAGGCAAGGCCGGCGTAAATGGCAGTCGCGGTGCCGAGCGGACGATAGAGGTTCGGCGTTTCCGGACCGAACAGCACGATGGTCGGGAGCCCGCAGGCGGCGGCAAAATGCGCCGGCCCTGAATCGTTGCTGATCATCAGGTTCGCCATCGCGTAGAGCGCCGGCAGATCGGAGAGCTTGGTGTGACCGGCAAACGCGATGCAGCGTTCGCTGGCACATTGCGCGGCAAGCTGTTCCGCCTCGGCGCGCTCGCCTGGCGCACCGGTGATCAGCACCAGCGCGTCGTCATGAGCGGCCAAGATGCGGCGGATCAATTCGGCGTAGCGCTCCGGCATCCAGCGCCGCTGCGGCAGCAGGTTCGAAGCGTTGGGATTGACCAGCACCAGACGGAGCCGCGACAGATCGCCCCCCGGCACCAGCGCCGCGATCTGCGCCCCGACGGCCTCGCGCGCCGCCGCGGTCGGCGGCTGGGCCGCGATTGTCAGCTCGTCGTCGCCGATCAGCGTTTTCGAATACGGCACCGTTGGCGTCGTGCTCAGTAGCGCATCAATGAGCGCAATGAAATTCTTCGCGATGTGGATGTGCGGGTTGTAGGCGACACGGTGCGTCAGCATCTCGCCGCGATAGAGCCCCTCGTTGTGGAAGCGATAAAAGCCGACGCGGCGGTCGGCGCCGCAAAGGCCGGTGAGCAGCCCGCTAAAGCGCGAGAACAGCTCGAGATCGACGACGGTGTCGATACCGTTGCGCCGCGTCCAGAGCAGGAACGAAAGCGTGTCGGTCGCAAGCCGCCACAGCGAATCGCTGCGGATGGTGAAGACGTTGCGCCCCTCGATGGTGCCGGTGAAGGCCAGCGATTCGGCGTTCTGCGCGAAGATCGCGAAATAGAGCGCGGCGCCGGCGCGCTCGCGCGCCTTGCGCAACGCCGGATCGGCCAAAATCGTGCTGCCCATCTCCGACAGCTCGATGAACAGGATGCGCCGGATCGGCCGCGGCGGCCGACGCCGAACGAGATCGCGCAGCCTGACGATCAACGTCGCCAAAAAGCACAGCGGCACGCCGGCCAGCCGGTCGATCCGGCGCATGGCGTCGACGCTGATGCCGGTTCCGCTCATCGCTGCTGTCCAGTTTTCATACGCACCGGTCATGCTCCGCGACCCGCCTTCGCTCGCTCGCGAGCTACGGCGGGCTGCGGAGCATCCAGTAATCGCGAAAGTCGCCGCGATTATTGGATCATCCGCTTGCGCGGATGATGACATGAGTGAGGCTTTAGCGCAGTCCGTATTACTTGTGCCAGCCCTTCATCGGCAATTCGAGCTTGGCAGTGGCGCGGTCGGCCGGCCAGACCGAGACGTATTGCTTGCCCTGCAGCTGGATCAGATACGTCGCCGACAGGATGTTCTGGCCGGTGGCATCGAACTTCACCCCGTTATAGCCCATGATGAGCTGGTCGGGTTTCAGGTCGGTGGCCTTGAGCGCCGCCTGAATCTTCTCCGGCTCGGTCGATCCTGCCTGGTTGATCGCGTCGGCGAGCACGAAAAAGCCCTGCAGCCAGCGGGCGCTGGTGTCGTCGAGATCGCGGCCGTATTTGGCCTTGAACATCTGGTCGACGATGTAGCTGTTGCTGCCCGGCTTGCCGATATCGAACGCGCTGCGATTGATCGCGCCCTGCGCGAGATCGCCGGCATTGGGAATGAAGGCCGGATCGGAAAAGCCGGAATCGTCGCCGATGATGATCGGCGGCA
>JASHXZ010000106.1 GCA_030043285.1 Xanthobacteraceae bacterium
AGGCGCAGCTCCTGGAGCACGTCGAGTGGCAGCCGCGCGCCGCGGCCGAGCGCACGCGCGATCAAAAAGGCACGGCGTTCGTCTCGCCACCAGCGTTCCACGAGCGCTATCGCGAGGTCGAGGCTGCGGCTCTGCAGCAACTCCGCGCGGGCGGCGTAGCGGGCGCGGACGGCGGGATGCGACGGGCCGCGGCGCAGCTGCCGCTCGACCCGAAGCTTGAAGGCGTTGATTGCGGCGGCTTCGTCGAACGCGGCGTCGATCTGCGCCAGCGCCGCGTCGATGGCTGATCCGGTTGGTACGGCAGCAGCGGCGCGGTGCACGCGCTCCTGGTCACGCTCGCCACGTGGTCGATGCGGCATGGGAAGCCTCTTCGCGCCGCGAAACTGCGGTGGCTGATTACGTCCTTAGTAATCAATATAGAGACCAGAGGTATCTATAAATAGGACAATAGTCAATATTAAAAATGATGCCAGACGTCGGTCGTGACGCAAGGCACAGGGCAGGGCGCAAAGAATGATTCGATCCGGCGCGCTTACAGGGCGCGGTTTCGCCAGTGATCGCGCGGAAACAGCTTTGCTGCGCTGCCGATCGGCCGCGCTCAGACCAGCTTGAGGCAGCAGATCACTTTGCCGACGATTTCCAGTTCGTTGAGCGGAACTTCCTCGGTCGGATGATTCGCATTGTCGGAAATGATCTTCACCCGCGTCGGCTGCGACGAGCGCAGCAATTGCAGGCGCTTGACCACGATGGCGCCGAACGCGTCGCGGATGGCATAAAGCCCGTCCGGCGTCGGCGTTCTATGCGCGGTATTGACGATGACCCGCTCGCCCGACGTGATGGTCGGCACCATGCTGTCGCCAGTGGTATCGAGCACGATCAGGTGGGCCGGCGAGGCGTGCAGCTCTTCGCGCACGAAACCTGGCGGAAACACCCATCCTTCGGGCTTAACTGCGTCGGCGTGGCGGCCATCCTTGCGCAGTTCGCGCGACGGCACGCCGCCGCCGCCCATGCCGGCGCGGATGTCGAGCTCGACCACTTGGCCTGGCCGCGGACCGAACGCTTCACGCTGCGGTTCGTCGCGCAGCACATCGCTCGACTCGATGTGGCCGCCGCCCGCCGGCGTGCCCGGATAGCGGCCCCATAGCAGGATCTGATCGGCCGAATAGCCGAGCGCGTTGGCAAACGGCTTTAGGTGATCGAGCCGCAGCCGCACCACGCCGTTTTCGAGCCGCGACAGCTGCTGTTTGGAGACGCCGGTCAGCCGCACCAGTTCGGAGCGGGTCATGCCGCGCGATTCGCGCGCGTAGTAGAGGCCGGTCAGTTGCCGGCCGGGCCCTGCGGGCAAGATCTTTCGTCCCATGCGGCTATTGTCACTGATTTTGTATGGATTTTCCAGGACTAAAACGGTGACTTGACTGTCTCCTATAGTGGGACTATAGCAAGAACACGTCTCTTCTAACGTGACCGATCTGAAGGCCGCGGAACCGGACGGTTTTCCGCGACGAGGCAGCCATGTGCGACCAATGGACCGCCGACCGGGTAACCCTGCTTGAGCGCTTGTGGGCGAGCGGTGCAAGCGCCAGCGCGATTGCGACGCAGCTTGGCGGAGTCTCGCGTTCCGCCGTGTCTGGCAAGGTCTATCGATTGCGCCGACGCGCCGCGACCCCTGCGGCTGCGTCGGAGCCGCTGTCGCAGGCGGACAAACCGCCACAGCTGGAGTTGCGCCGGGGCGGCAAGGGCCTGCTGCAGCTGACCAATAATTGTTGCCGGTGGCCCATCGGCCGTCGCGGGCGATCGGAAATTTTTTTCTGCGGCGTGCCTGAAGCGAATCTCGCGCGCGGCATGCCGTATTGTCTGTGCCACGCCCGACGCGGCTATGTGATCCCGCCTGCCGCTTATCTGACGCCGATTACGACGGCCGAGCCGGCGGATACTACACGCCCTGAAGAATCGCAGCCGCGGCGACGGCGCAACGTTTGGCGCGCGGGTGTGCGCCATCCGGCGCCGCGCTTTCGATGAGGCGGACGATGCGCCACCGCCCGCCGCGCGATGATTCGCAAGCCCGCAGCGTCCCGCCCGCCGATGCGTCCGCTACGCTCAAAGACCGCGCGGTCGAAGCCGCCCGCGCCGAGTTGCGCGGCGAACGAACCGGCATTCTCGGCGCCACCGGGCGCTTGTCGTTGCCGCGGCTCGAGCCGCCGCGGCGCGTGCCGGAGCGCTGGACCTTCGTGCACGTGATGGAACGCCTCGAAGAGGCGTTCCGCACGCTGCGCCGTCTGCCGATTTCGACGCGGCCGCGCGGCTACATGAACTCGATGCCGTTTTATCTCTACGATCGCGGCGATCTCAACGCCCAGCTCGAAACCTATGAGCTGGAGCGCTTGGCGCGGATGCGCAACCGCGTGCGCATTCCGGCGTCGCCGGCCGAGATCGCGCGCATGGAGGAGGCGCTGCGCTGGCCGGCGCTGTTTCTGTCCGGCGCCGAATTCCACCACGTGGCGCGGGCCGTGAATCTCAGCTGCCTGTGGGCCGCGGTCGACGCCGACGTCTCCAGGGGCTTGCGGCGCATCAAACTGACGCCGCGCACGTTCAACGCCCGCAAGCTGCAGGGCCTGCGCATCATCGCCCGTGAACTGATTCGCCATCACGTTCCGGTTCGCTAAGGTTTTGAGCGGATTGTCGTCAGTGCCGACGAAGCGCAGCAACCCACAAGCCGAACAGAACGCATTTGCGGCGGCTTACCGCGACGGGCTGGGGCTTGCCTGCATCGCCGTGCGCTGCACGGCAACCGGCATTACAATTTCGGCAGTCGATGAAGACTGTGCAGACATTGCCGCGCGATGGTGGTGCCGGCGTGCGGCGGATGCGGCGCGAATCGCAGCGTCGGCACGGGCAAAAATGCGCCGGCGCGAATCGAACGCCGATTCTGTCGCGTTAGCGGGCGGTTCTTTGGTCAATTTTGATTCGCAGGACATGTCCTTTGCCTGCACGGTGGTGGCCGCTGCGGCGCGCCGCTTCGGCGTGGCTCTGTTCTCGGACGACGACATCGCCGCGCACGCCGTGGAGATAGCCGCGCGCATCGATGCCGAACTGCAAAAGCTCAAGGAATCCGGAGGCTTGAGATCGGTCAACCAGGCCTACAAGGCGTATCGTCTGGACACCACCGGCCGTGGCGAGCGCGTACTGCGCTATGACGAATGGATGCGCCGTTACCGTGCCGATCTGGTGCGCCAGGCCGCCGCGGCGCTGCGCGAACTTTGAGAATCACCCGCGCGTGCCGCGCCGCGCAAGGCCCGGCGCCGACATTTCAGATCGCTCATGACAACAAAAAAATTCGCAAGACTGTTCAATATGATATCTGCCATTGACCAAGAAATCGCAATCGACGCGCTTGACAGGTGCGGAAGTTTTACGGCATTGACTCGCGCGCACCCGGGCTTTGCAAAACTGCGCCCACCGCGCTCCCACGGCAAACAATCCAGCAAAATCAGTTCGCCGCCGCCTGCGATGCCGCAAGCTTCGCATCGCGCTGCCATTCGGAATTTGCGGCGCGTTGCTGCGTCGACTCCCCTTTTTCGTCATTGCGAGCGAAGCAAAGCAATCCAGTGCGGCGCTGCCGTCTTGGATTGCTTCGTGGCTTCGCTCCTCGCAACGACGCGTTTTGAATGAGTTCAACGTGATGATCTGCATCATCGCCCTTCGCCACAACTTCGGAGGCCAACCCGTGACCGTCAAAGGCAAAGTGAAATTTTTCAACGAGACCAAAGGCTTTCCGGCGGCGAATGCCGTGCTCGGCACCACCTACGGCAGCCCGGGCGGCGGCAATTTCTCCATGCCGGATTTGCGCGGACGCTTCCTCTTCAATCTCGACGCCGGCGGCTCAAATAGGCTCAGCAATGTACTATCGAGTACGACGCTGGGCGCCACGGGCGGGGCGCAGCAGGTCGGCATCACGCAAGCGAATTTGCCGAATGTGAATTTCGCGGTGTCCGGCATCACGCTGAGTAACGTGGTAGGGAGCGCAACATCGAATATAACCACGTCTGATTCGCTTAATGGCGGCGCGACAGCGGTCCAGCTCAACACTGTTGCCGGGACTGGGTTCAACATGCAGACTAACACCAATTTTGACGTTACCTCGAATGTCACTGTTTCGAGTCAGGGCTCGGCAGCCTCTGGAGGTTCTGGTTCGGCGCTCGGCATTGTGCCGCCAGCCATGGGTATCAACTGTATGATGAGGATCGCCTGAAGCGGCCTTTAGAGACGAGCGGCAATGCGCTGGTGCAGTGTCCTAAGTGCTCGCCTTAATGCGTTGCGTGGCTTGGTGATCGCATAAACTTGTCCGTTGGCATCGCGTGCGCGCGTCGGCATGTCACGCCTGTGGTTAACACCGGAATAGTGGCAGATGAGCGATTTACGCACCATGCCTGGTTTGTTCGGCCTCGCTCCACGGTGCATCAAGCGGCCGTGCCAGATCAATACGTCACCGCGCTGGGCAATGAATCGCCGAACGCCGACGCCGCGCTTCTCTATCTCCCTTTCAATCGCGGGTACCACAAAGGATTCTGAAATCGAAGGCCAACTGTTCCGCATCGCTTGTTGCCACGGCATGTGATCGCGGACTTTGGCTCCGCGCATCAGAGGCCATCGATGCGATCCGGGAATATATTCGAACGGCCCGCTGTTGGGATGAATGTCGTCAAGGGCCATCCAAACAGCGGCGTACCAGCTATTGACGAAGGGCGCGTTCAAATAATCGTCCTGGTGCCAGTCACGTTCGGTGCTTACCCAGCCGGTCAGACAAAGGTGCAGCAGCATCTGCTCGCCGATCAGTTCACGCAATTTGTCCATCAGCGGCGGATAAAGGGCGAACTCGCGCATTTCCGGGACTTGGATATACGGCGTCGGGTAGGGCCAGCCGCCGGGTAGGTTCAGTGCCGCTCGGCGTTCCGAATAAGCATCCACCAGCTTATCTGGAAGAAACCCTGGCATGATGACCACGCCTTCGCGCCGCCATGCCGATTGTGCAGGCGTGAGTGCGGCTTCGTTGACGACGGGCTGGTCAAGCGCGGGCAGGAATTGCGCCGGTGGTTCTTCGCTGAGGTCGGCAAAAGTCGGCTGCATCCGAAACCCCTCCGCACCTTAGATTGCACCGCGCCGTAGGTAAAAAGTCAACGGGGTCGGAGCGATCTCTGGGTTAAGCCGACGGCGTGCCTGCGAGTATTCTGGGCAGCAAGTTCGCGGTTACGGGCAACAGCATTGGCGGCGCAGCAAAGTCAACACACATGGGTCCTTGGACATCGACTGCATGGCGCGGATTGCCTAAACATATGGAAGTCACTCTCAGGGCAGGGCGGCTGGCGCGGCCTGATCGTAGCCATCATGCGCTGCCTGCGGCGCCCTTGGATGACCAGCCATGATTCGTTGCGCGAGTTGCTTTCCTTTGCGGCGCAGCGGAGTTTCAACGAAGCGGAAATTCAGCTCCGCAAAAACTGGAATCAGTACGAACGCCGCCAAAACATAGGCGAAGCGATACCAC
>JASHXZ010000206.1 GCA_030043285.1 Xanthobacteraceae bacterium
CCAAATCGGCTTGACGCAATCACAGGGGTCCAATCGCGGGGTGTATGGCGGTGCCGCCGTTTGCGCAGACTGAGATCGACCGCCAGCTTCCGAGCGGCGAGCAAATCTTTCTCGATCACGTCGGCCATTTCGTGCGCGACGCCGACGCCGCGGGCCGGGCGCTGGCGCGTGGCGGATTTGCTCCGACGCCGCCCTCGATCCAAGTCAATCCGGACGTCGCGGTGGGTACGCAACTGACCGGCACCGGCAACGTCACCGCCATGTTCCCGCGCGGCTATGTCGAAGTGCTGTTCAAGACCGCCGACACCGCGCTGAGCCGCGAGTTCGATGCCGCGCTTGCCCGCTACACAGGTGTTCACCTCGCCGCGTTCGCGGTGCCGGATGCGCTGGGCGCGCATGAGCGGCTCAAGTCCGGCGGCTTTCGCGTCCGGCCGCTGGTCAAGATGCAGCGGCCGATCGAGACCGCAACCGGCCGCGACGTCGCGGCATTCACCATCGCGCGGGTCGAGCCGGACGTGATGCCGGAAGGCCGTATCCAGATGCTGACCCATCACACCGAAGCCGCGGTGTGGCAGCCGCGCTGGCTCGCGCATCCGAATTCCGCCAGCGGCCTTGTCGACGTGGTTATTGCAGTGGCGGACCTTGGCGAAGCGGCCGCGCGCTTTGCACGCTTCACCGGTCGCGCCACCACATCGGCATCGAGCGGCGCGTTGCTGCGCCTTGATCGCGGCGGCGTCTTTCTGGTGACCCGCGACGCTCTTGGCGAGCTTGCTCCCGAACTTTCACCAACCGTGCTGCCCTTTATGGTCGGCTACGCGATTGGCGTCCGCTCGCTGGCGGCGGCCGAAGCAGCGATGGAGAGCGGCGGCTTGCAGTGGCGCGCCTTCGAGGGCGGCATCGCCGCCTGCTTTCCGTCCGAGCTCGGCGATGGCGTGTGGTTTTTTGTCGAGGATGCCGCCGCGCTGCCGTGGCGGCGGTGAAGATTATTCGGCGGCGACTTTCGCGCTCTCGGCCGGCACCACTTCTTTGACCGCGCCGCGCCAGCCGTTGTGCGTCAGGTCGAAGATGACGCCGTCGGGGTTCTTGTATTTGACCTCGTAGAAGGTGTTCGGATTGTCGTTCACCCGGCCTTCGAAATAGCTGCCGCCCGCTTCGGTGACCTTCTTGGCGGTTTCTTCCAGATCGTCGACCCACATGCCGAAATGGACGAGGCCGTGATAGCCCTTGTGGAAGCCGGGCACTTCACCCTCGTATTTCAACAGCGCCACGTTGATCGTGCCGTCGGAGACGTAGCAGCCGATGCCGGCTTTGCCGACGCGCTTCATGCCGAACGCTTCCTCGAAAAATTTTGCCGCTTTTTCGGGATCGGGGACCGACAGCGCGATGTGACGCAGACGTGCAGCCATGAAAACCTCCGTTGTGACCCAGAAGGATCGTTGAAGCGCAGCATCGGTCGCCGACGCCAGGGCGTCAAGCGCCGGTTACTGCCGCTCGATGCCGGCGCCGACGATCACCTCGCGCCATTTTTTGATATCGGCAGCGATCCGATCGGCAAGTTGCTGCTGCGTGCTCGGCTCGGCTTCGACGCCGATCTTCGCCAGCGCGGCGACGACGTCTTGCTCGCGCAGGATCGCGTTCACTTCGGTGTTGAGCCGGCTCACAATCGCAGCCGGCGTACCAGCGGGCGCGTAGATCGCCTGCCACAGCACGCTCTCGTAGTCCGGCAGCCCGGATTCGGCGATGGTCGGCACGTCCGGCATGATCGCGCTGCGCTTTGCTCCGGTGACGGCGATGGCGTGCACCTTGCCGTCGCGGATCAACTGCAAGGTCGGCGGGATGGTGAGGAATGCGGTATCGACCCGGCCGGCGATCAGATCGAACACTTCCTGCTCCGAGCCCCGATAGGGCACCGGCGTAAGCTGTACGTGGGCGAGCCTGTTGAACAAAAGCCCGGCAAGGTTGGCGAGCGTCGCCGGCCCGGCCTCAGCGTAGGTCAATTTGCCCGGCTCGGTCTTGGCCTTGGCGATCAAACCCTGCACGTCGTGCACCGGCAGCCCCGGAAAGGCGGCGAGCACAAAGGGCGAAGCCCCGAGCATCGAGATCGGCGCGAAATCCTTCAGCGGATCGTAGGTCGGATGCACCATGAGACTCGGCGACAGCGTGTGGGTCGAGCTGTTGGCGAGGCCGAGCGTATAGCCGTCAGGTTGCGCGTGCGCCACGAATTCAGTCGCCAGATTGCCGCTGGCGCCAGGCCGATTGTCAACGATCAACTGCTGGCCGAGCCGCGCGGTGAGCCTTTGCGCCACGATGCGGGCGACGATGTCGGAACTGCTGCCGGCCGGGAACGGCACGATGAAATGGATCGGACGCTCCGGCCAATGTGCCGCCGCGGGCCGAGACTGCGCGGCAGCGCCGGCGATCGTCGTCATCACGACAAGCGACGCCATGAGCAGGCGCATCATTGCTTCCTCCAAACTCGCTCAGGCAATCGCGTCAGCCTCGCGCAGGCTTTCGAACAAAGCGGTGCGCAACAGAAATTTGCGGGCGAGTTCCGGATCGTCGGCGGTGCGCCGCAGCTCGTCGTGATTGCGCTTGCGCACCGCCGGATCGCGTTCGGACAACAGCCGCTTGTTGCGGATGGTTTGCGCCTGCGTGTGCGCCACCGCGACGTGGCGGCGCTGCCGTTCGTAACGGTCGAGCACCTCTTCGTCTGCTTCGCCGCGCGCCATGGCGATCAGCTTGTCGGCCAGATTGAAGGCATCGTGCACGCCGCTGTTCATGCCCATGGCGCCGATCGGGCTGTTCACGTGCGCGGCGTCGCCCGCCAGGATGGCGCGGCCAACCCGGAATTTTTCAGCGACCCGCTGATGCACGACGTAGAGATTGCAGCCGACGATCTCGAACGGCTTTCCGGTCGGCAGAAACTTTTGCAGCTGCGCCTGCAGGGCTTCGGGCCGCAGCAGCCCCGCCTCGTCGGCCTTCGGATCGGTCGGAAAGTGCACGCGCCAACGGTCCGGCGGGCCTTTCCAGTGAAACAGGTTCGACCATTCGGTCGGATCGGAAATGTAATTGCGCTCGGCGTAACCGTGCTGCCGAAAATCGTAGGCGACTTCGATGTTGAGCGTGCGGTCGTCGTAGGTAAAGCCCTCGAACGCGATGCCGATAGCCTTGCGCACAATGCTGCGCGCGCCCTCGGCGCTGACAATGTAGCGGCCGGCGACCGTTTCCTTTGCGCCGTCGGCGTTGACCACGTGGGCGACGACACCGTCGGCGTCCTGCTCGAACGAGAAGAATTCGGTTGCAAGACGCAGGTCGATATTCGGCTCGACCTTCGCCATCTTGAGCGCTTCTTCGACGATTTTGATGCGCTCGCACTGCAGCACGTAGGGAAAGCGCGTGTCGTTCTTCAGATGCGCGTGATCGAAGGCGGCGATCAGCCTTCCTTCGTGGCGGTCCCAATAGTGAAACACCGGCGCGACGATGCCGCGCGGCTTTAGTTTTTCGTAGAGCCCGATGCGGTCGTACATTTCCAGCGTCGCCGGATGATTGGTCCCGGCGCGCGGTATTTGTTCGAGGAAATTGTCGTCGCCCAGCGCCTCGACGAGGCAGACTTTCAGGCCGGCCTGCGCCAGCACCAGCGCGAGGCACAGGCCGACCGGCCCGGCGCCGATGACGACGATGCGATCAGGGTAGGTAGGCATTACGTCTGGCGAGCATAGGCTTGGTTTCCCGGGCGCGGCGCAGCATGAAGCGAAGCGGAATGGTGCGCTGCAGACCCGGGATCGTCACGAGCTCTGAGTTTGAGACGATCCCGGATCAGCGGTGCACCGCTGCGCGCTGCACCGCATCCGGGAAACGCATTCATCATTACGCCTTCGCCACCACCTCTTTGGTGGCGCCGGCCCAGCCGGTGTGGGTGAGATCGAACACCACGCCGTTTGGATCGCGATATTTCGCCTCGTAAAACGAATTGGGCGACGTCGGGCGGCCGGCGAGATAAGAGCCGCCCGCCTGCGTGACCT
>JASHXZ010000207.1 GCA_030043285.1 Xanthobacteraceae bacterium
GCCAGCCGGTCGGCCGCCTGCCCGTGAACTTCTCGATCAGCGCGACCGATTGACGGATCACCGCGCGCTGGTCCTCGATCTGCTGGATCGGCATCTGCACATAGGCGTGCGCCATGAATTCCCAGCCGGCGTCGCGGGCCGCGGTGGCGACCTCCGGATAGGTCTCGCAGACCTTGGCGTTGATCGACATGGTCGGCGTGACGCCGGCCGCTTGCAGCGCGCGCAGCAAGCGCCAGAAACCGACCCGCATGCCGTATTCGTACCAGGTCCAGTTCGGCATGTCGGGAATGGCGCTCTGGCCCATGGGTGCTTGCGATATCTGCCGCGCCATCGGCCGCGTGATCTCCCATTCCTCGATGTTGACCACCGACCAGACCACCATGCGCGCCTTCCCCGGCAGCTTGAGCGGCGGCCGGGTGAACGGCGACGAGTAGGGCAGGCGCTCGCGCGGCAACGTCATGGTGGTACCTCCAGGTGGGCGGCGTTCCTATGCGCCAGGCTGCATTTGATCAAGCCGATTGAGCAAGCGACCCCAGCGCTCAAAAGCTTGTGCCCGGCTAAATCGCGTTTCCAATAAGGCGCGCGCCCGTGCGCCCATTTGCGCCACGGCGTTCGGGTCGCGGGCGAGCCGCTGGAGGATGCCTATCAACGTGGCGGCGTCGCCCGGCTTGACGGCGAAGCCGCAGCTTTGCGCCGTCACCAATCGGCCAAGTTCGCCGTCCGGATCGCCGATCATCACAATGGGCCGGCCGGCGGCCGCAATGCCGTAAAATTTGCTCGGCACCAGCAAACCTTCGACCCTCGGATTGAGCGAGATCCAATGCGCGTCGCACACGCCGAGCGATTGCGCCAACGCTTGGCGCGGCTGATACGGCATGAAGCGAAACGAGCCGGCCAAGCCGTAGCGTTCGACGGCGCTGCGCAGCTCCTGGTATCGCTTGCCGCCGCCGATCATCGCAAAGACGAAACGGGCATCGTCGCGCAAACTTGCGGCGGCGGCGAGCACGGTTTCGAATTGGTGAGCCCGGCCCAGATTGCCCGAATAGCCGAAGACAAATTTGTCTTGGAGCCCCCAAGCGTGGCGAAGCGGGTTATCCGCCTGGGCTACGGGCCGCAATTCCAGATCGTTGCACCAGTTCGGGATGACATGAATGCGCGCCGGCGCAACGCCGAGCGCGGCGAGTTTCTCGGCCATCAGTTCGCCAAGGACGACATTGGCCTCGGCCGCCTGCAGCGAACGGTCGCGCCGGCGCGCGAGCTGCCGCGCCAAAACCGGGCTGCGGACCAACGGCACGTCGAGCGCTACGGCGATCTCGGGATAAAGGTCCTGCAGCCAGTTGATCAGCCCGGCGCCGCGCCGGCGCGCCGCCGCCAAGACCGGCAACGACAGGAGCGGCGGATCGGTCTTGGTAACGATGAGATCGCCCGGCCGGGCGAGCCCGGTAAGGCGCCGCCGCGCCGAGCGGTAAAACGTCAGATAGTCGAGCGATCGCCCGACGAGGCTGCCGCGGCCGAACCGGCTCGACGGCACGCGATGGACCTGTACGCCGTTGACGGTTTCGAATTCCGGCAGCGACGTCCGCGGCGCATCGTAGATCTGCGCGCTGGTGACGACCGCAACCTCGCGCCCCTTTTCGGCCAAATGGAAAGCGAGATCGGACAGGATTTGGCTCGTTGCCGAATGATCCGGGAAAAAGAAGCGATTGACGAAAATCAGGCGCCGCATGCCCCCACCCTAGCCCTCCCCCGCGAGCGGGGGAGGGGAGGGAGCGGGCGCGCCAAATTGCTGCTTGATCAGCGGCCCGATCTCTTTATCGCCGAGCAGCCCATCGAAATAAGAGATCGTGCGCTTGATCCCCTCCGTGAGATCGGTCTTCGGCTCCCAGCCCAGCACTTGCTGCGCCAGTGTAATATCCGGGCAGCGCTGTCGCGGATCGTCCTGCGGCAGCGGCCGATGTACGATGCGCGAGCGCGAGCCGGTGAACTCGATCACTGCCTTCGCCAGATCGAGAATGGTGAATTCCTGCGGGTTGCCGAGATTGATCGGCCCGGTCACGTCGTCGCCGGTGGCCATCAACCGCATCAGGCCGCCGACCATGTCGTCGACGTAACAGAACGAGCGGGTCTGCGCGCCGTCGCCGAACACCGTGATGTCGCGGCCGAGCAGCGCCTGGACGATGAAGTTCGACACCACGCGGCCGTCGTTCGGATGCATGCGCGGGCCGTAGGTGTTGAAGATGCGCGCCACCTTGATGCGCAGATTGTGCTGGCGGCGATAGTCGAAGAACAACGTCTCGGCGCAGCGCTTGCCCTCGTCGTAGCAGGAGCGCGGCCCGATCGGATTGACGTTGCCCCAGTAGCCTTCCACCTGCGGATGAACCGCCGGATCGCCGTACACTTCGGAGGTCGAGGCCTGCAGAATCTTTGCGCGCAACCGCTTCGCCAGTCCCAGCACATTGATGGCGCCGTGCACGCTGGTCTTGGTGGTCTGCACCGGATCGTGCTGGTAGTGCACCGGTGAAGCCGGGCAGGCCAGATTGAAAATCTGATCGACCTCGACATAGATCGGAAACGTCACGTCGTGACGCAACAGCTCGAAGCGGCGGTAATCGAGCAGGTCCTTGACGTTGCGCCGGGTGCCGGTGAAGAAATTGTCGAGACACAGCACGGTGGCGCCGCTCTGCAGCAGCTCCCAGCACAGATGCGAGCCCAGAAAGCCGGCGCCGCCAGTCACCAGCACGCGAGTTTCAAGATGCATGTGGCCGTTCCTGAAGAACTATCCAGCTAGCGCGTCATGATTTTAGACTAGCACGCTGCCGGCAAGCGGCGCAGCCAGTAATTGCCCAGGACCAGAACGTCCATATTGGTGCGCAGGAAGCAGTCGAGTGCTTCCTCCGGCCGGCACACCACCGGTTCGTTCTCGTTGAACGAGGTGTTGAGCACCATCGGCACCCCGGTCAGCTGCGCAAACGCCGCGATCAGGGCGTGAAAGCGCGGATTGGCGGCGCGCTCGACAGTCTGCAGCCGGCCGGTGCCGTCGACGTGGGTCACCGCCGGTATCCTGTCGCGGCGGTCGGGGCGGACGGCAATGACTTCGAGCATGAACGGCGCATCGACGTCGCGTTCGAACCAGTCGGTGACGGCTTCGCGCAGCACCGACGGCGCGAACGGCCGGAACGATTCGCGGCGCTTGATCTTGGCGTTGAGCATTTCCTTGATGTCGGCGCGGCGCGGGTCGGCCAAGATCGAACGATTACCGAGCGCGCGCGGCCCCCACTCCATGCGGCCGGCGAACCAGCCGACCACGAGCCCGTCGGCAAGCGCGCGCGCCGCGGCGTCGATCAGTTCGGCATCGTCATCGAAGCGCCGCAGCAGGCAGCCTTCGCCGGCGATCGCATCACGCCGCTGGTCGAGGACCGCGCCAAGCTCGGCGTCGGAGAATGACGGTCCCCAATACGCATGGGTCATGGTCGCAGTGCGCCCGCCATGGCGATGCCAGATCGCGCAGGCAGCGCCGAGCGCGCCGCCGGCATCGCCGGCTGCCGGCTGCACGTAAAGCTGCTTAAAGCCAGTGCGGTCCAAAACCTTGCCATTGGCGACCGAGTTGTAGGCGCAGCCACCGGCCAGGGCGAGCGCGGCACGGCCGTAGCGCCGCTGCAAACTCTGCAGCAGATGAAAGAACGCATCCTCGTAGACGGCTTGCGTCGCCCAGGCGAGGTCGCGATGGCGCTCCTCGATCGGATCATCGGGCCCACGCGGCGGCCCGAGCGCATCGACCAGCGCCGGCGAATAGAGCGGGCCGAACACCGGCGCGCCGTCGGGCCATTCGAAGCTGATGTCGTCGGTATGATGGCGGAAATATTTCAAGTCGAGCGCAAAGCCGCCGTCATCGCGCAGCGTCAAGAGCCGCTGCACCGCGGTGCGGCGCGACGGCCCGCCGTAGGCGGCAAGCCCCATCAGCTTGTACTCGTCGCCATAATGCGGAAAGCCGAGATATTGCGTCATCGCCTGGTAGAAAACGCCGAGCGAATGCGGAAACAGAATGCGGCCGTCGAGCGAGAGCGCCGTGCCGGAGCCAGAACCCCACGCCGCGCTGGCGAAATCACCAAAGCCGTCGACCGACACTGCGACGCTTTCCGCAAACGGCGACGCATAGAACGCCGAAGCCAGATGCGCGCGATGATGCTCGACCTGCACGAGCCTGCCGGCAAACGGCCGGCCGGGCAGGGCGCCAAGCGCGTCGGCGATGCTCGCCACTTGCCTGCGGTTCTTCAGCTTGGCGGCAAGCAGTCGCGGGCTCGGCCGGCCGGCCAGCACGTAGCGGAGCTTGCGGAAAAAATTGGCCCGCGCGCTGCGATTGACCGCCACATGGGTCACATCGCCGAGATCAATCTTCGCCTCGCGGAGACAATAGGCGATGGCCTGCGACGGAAACCCGGCCCAATGCTTGACGCGGCGAAAACGCTCCTCCTCGGCCGCAGCCACAAGCTCGCCGCCGCGCACAAGACAAGCCGCGGCGTCGGCGTGGTGGGCGTTAAGGCCGAGGATGATCAAGTCCGAGGGCATGCAAGGATGTGGTGCTGACGAACTTGGAAGAGACATATCGATATCTCACCGCTGCGTCTAAGGGCTGGCTGTATACCGGCGATGTTTACAACCGAGGACCGGTCATCGATAATGGCGGGTGGGAGAATATGCAATGAAAACAGCAGATTGGACAGAGACAGCGCTTTGGGGGCACCTAATGGGTTTAGGCAATTCAGCTGAATCCACCCGTCATTACGTTAGGGGCTGGCTAGACGACGTGCAGACTCTGGTCGCAAAAGCGAGCACCTCGCCCTTGAACTTTACGCTCCACGACGACGGGCATAGCTATCGCGTCGCGCAAAGGATGGTCGATCTAATTCCAGATGAAACATTAAGCCGCTTGTCGGATTGCGAGTTGGCGTTACTTATCTTGTCCGCATATCTCCACGACATTGGAATGAATCCTAACTACGACACTATTCTAAAAATTCGCGCGTTTCTCCTTACTGGAAATTCCGACCTTTCCACAATGGAAGCGGATTGTCTGCAAAAATGGCTAGACGAAACCCATCCAGGAATGCAGCCGCCGTTGTGGCAAACTCTCCCCGATGACGAACGTATTGAACAAATTGAACGTCTAGCCGCGTACTATTGTCGCTTTAGACATAATGACTGGAGTGAAGAATTCATATCGGAAAAGGGTAAGATCGCCACCCATGCGCCATACGGCTTGTTCGTTCAGGATTTAACTGCGCTGTGCAAGAGTCACCACTTTGGCATGCAAGAACTCATGTCGCCTAGCTTCGACCTCCGCATCGTCGGGACGGATAATCGGCTGGTAAATCTCCGCTATTTGGCGGCCATTCTTA
>JASHXZ010000208.1 GCA_030043285.1 Xanthobacteraceae bacterium
GCCGCGCCGCGTCGCGCGGCGACGCCGGCCGCAGCGCAATGCGGTCTTCAGGCAAGGCGAAATCGAACAGGTCAGTGCGCATCGGTGGTCGATCAAGTGGGCCGAAGGCAGTGCGCGCGCGCTCTGGTGCGGCGCGCCGTTTGCCGCCATATGTGACCCATGAGCGGTCGTCCGTGCAATCCCGGCAGCGATCTGCGAGCGCTCTGGCAGGCTCTGCTGGGCGATATTCCGTTCCCGCAATGCGGCGTGGCGGATCAGGCGGTTTCGTCGCAAGATCGAAGCAGCGCAGGGCGCACCGAGCCACCGCTCGAGCCCAGTTGGACCCCTGCTCGCCGCCAGGGCTAGCGACAGGATCTGCCCCACCGGCGGCGCGGTTGTCCGGCTTCCGCATCCTGCTTTAAAACAACGCACCCGGCATTTTTTCGGCGCGGCGGCAGCGGCAGGCAACGTGACCCCAAGCGCGGTCATCCAGGTGAAGCGTGGCATCGGTGATGCCATCTGGCACCTGCCGTTCGTGCGCGCCATCGCGGCGGCCGCGCCGGGCGGCCAAGTGACGTTCCTGGCGCCACCATCGAGCGGCGCCCGCGAGCTGTTGGCAGCGGAGCCGTGCGTCGCCGAAACCATTTACTTCGAGCATTCCGGTTCGGAATTGCGGCGCGCCCTCAATTTCATCCAGCTCGTCGCGCTGCTGCGGCAGCGGCGGTTTCACACGCTGTGGATTCTCGATCGCACCATCCGGCCGGCGTCTGCCGCATTCTTTGCCGGAATTCCCGAGCGCATCGGTGTCGGGCTGACGCGACAACGCTGGTACATCACCAATCCGGGCATCGATCAGAGCCATTTCCATGAGCATCCGATCCGCTGGATGATCGCGCTCATGGCGGCAGCCAACGTGCCGCTGCCGACCACCGAGCCGAACTTGCACATAGCCGGCAACACGCTCGCGGCGATCGGCAGCAAGTACGCCGACTGCCCGCGGCCCTGGAGCGCGGTCGGCCTCGGCGGCTCGCATCCGACGCGGGATTGGCCGGATGACAGGTGGGCGGAACTCATCGCCGGGATACGCGCTCGCAGCGCCGGCACCGTCTTCATCGTCGGCGGTCCGGAAACCGCGGCGCGCGCCGGGCGCTTGCTGGTGCAGGGGACCGGAGCCCGCGCGGTAAATGCCTGCCGGCTCAAGCTCGATGAGACCGCCGCGCTCTTACATCACGCCGACCTCTTTGTCGGCACCGATTCCGGCCCGATGAACATTGCGGCTGCGGTTGGCACGCCTGCCTTCGCCCTGTTCGGCGTCAATCGGGCGCTGACCTATTCGAAATTCATCCACCCGATCGTCCCGGAAGGCGGCCCGGCGCCGGACGGCATGGCGCGCATTATACCCGCCGACGTGCTCGCGCAGATCGGGCCCCGGCTTTCGGTTTGCAAGCAAGGCGGCTAAGGGAGGCGCCGGGGCGTTTTGACTTTCGCCGCCGCATTCTCTTGGGAACCGCCATGCCGACGATTTCCGTTTACATCATCGCGTTTAACGAGGCCGCCAAGATCAAGGCCGCGGTCGAAACCGTGCTGTGGGCCGATGAGATCATCGTCGCTGATTCCAACAGCACCGACGGCACCGCCGAGATCGCCGCCGGGCTCGGCGCCCGCGTCGTCCAGATTCCATTCCAGGGCTTTGGCGACTTGCGCAACCGCGCCATCGCGGCCTGCCGCGGCGACTGGATTTTCAGCCTGGATTCAGACGAACGCTGCACCAAGGAGGTACGCGACGAGATCCTCGGGCTCATCGCCGGCGCGCCGGCGCACGACGTCTATCGCGTGCCCCGGCGCAACTACATGATGGGCCGCTGGATCCACGGTTCGGGCTGGTATCCGAATTTTCGCCAGCCGCAGCTCTTCCGCAGCGGCGCGATGCGCTACACGCTCGAGCCGGTGCACGAAGGCTACGAACTGCTCACCGCCAGGCCGGTTGGAACGCTCAAGAGCGCCATCTGGCAAATTCCGTTTCGCAACCTTTCCGAAGTCATCCGCAAGATCGACCGCTACTCGTCGCTCGGTGCGCCGAAGCTTGCCGGCAAGAAGGTGTCGATGGCGAGCGCGGTGGGTCACGCCGCGTGGGCGTTCCTCAAGCATTATTTTGTCAAGCGCGGCTTCATCGACGGCTGGGCCGGCTTCGTCATCGCCTTCGGCAATTTCGAGGGCACATTCTACCGCTACGCCAAGCGTTACGAAGAATTGCAAGGTTGGGGCGCGCCGCCGAGTGAGCCGCTGCGGCGCGAGTGATTGAGCAAGTGGAACTTTCCACGAGCGAATTGTGGCGTGATTGCGATTCAGCTGGGGACAAGAATTTATTTTTGCTGCGCGTGAAATTAAATCTGGCATTGTCATTCCGTGGTCATGTTGCGTCAGGGAGTAGCGATGATGAAACACGCTGTGCTGTTCACGCTGGTTTCACTCGCTCTTACTTGCCCTGTGATCGCGAAGCCACACCACGGCCACCACACCCAGCACTACGCGGCACGCAAATCACACCACGCCCATCGCTACGCTAAACGCAAATCGCGCCACAATCACCGATACGCTGAGCGCACATCGCGCCACGATCGGCAAGACGCTGAGCGCAATTCGCATCACGCAGGCCATTACGCTGCCCGCCCATCACATGATTTCGACCGCTT
>JASHXZ010000107.1 GCA_030043285.1 Xanthobacteraceae bacterium
CCGGCGACACCCACTGCGACCGACTGCAGCCGAGGCGGCACCAGCGCCAGATAGGCGATCGGATCGGCGCCCTTGAGGCGTACCGCCATGACCAGGATCGCGACCAGGACCGGATTGATCACCAGCACCGAGATCGCGACCAGCGCGCCGTCGAAAGGCTGGCGCACCACCTGCAGGTCGCCGTGCGCCCACCAGACCAGCACCGCCAAGGCGGCAATCTGCGCAATGATAAACGCCGCGAACGCCCAGCCGAACGTCGCCAGATACGGCAGTGCCGTGCGTACCGGCTTGGCCAAGACGGGCGGAAATTTCATGCCGGCGCGATCATGCGGCTCGCGGCTCCCCCTGCCCCTCTAAGGCACCAGGATCGACGAGCCGGTGGTGGCGCGGCTTTCCAGGTCGCGATGGGCTTTCACGGCGTCGCGCAGCGGGTATTTCTGGTTGATTGGAATTTTGACCCCGCCCTTGCCGACCACGTCGAACAAATCGTCGGCAATGGAGAGCAAATCCTCGCGTTTGGCCGCATAGGTGTTAAGCGTCGGCCGGGTGGCAAACAACGAGCCTTTGGCTTGCAGGATGTTGATGTTGAAGGCGTCGATCTGGCCAGAGGCGTTGCCGAAGCTGACGAACATGCCGAGCGGTTTGAGGCAATCGAGCGAAGCCGGAAAGGTCGCCTTGCCGATGCCGTCATAGACCACTTCGCAGAGCTTGCCGCCGGTAATCTCCTTGACGCGGGCGGCGAAATCCTCCTCACGGTAGAGGATGGTGTGGTGGCAGCCGTTGGCCTTGGCGAGCTCCGCCTTTTCCTTGGATCCTACCGTGCCGATGACGGTGGCGCCGAGATAATTGGCCCATTGGCAGAGGATGAGGCCGACGCCGCCGGCGGCCGCGTGCATCAGCACGGTCATGCCTTTCTCGACCCTGAAGGTGCGACGCAGCAGGTATTCGGCGGTCATGCCCTTGAGCATCATGCCGGCGGCCTGCTCGTAGGTGATGTTCGCCGGCAGCTTTACGGCGCGGTCGGCCGGCAGCAAACGTTCGGCGGCGTAGCTGCCGAGCCCAGCGACATACCCGACCCGGTCGCCAACCTTGAGGTCGGAAACGCCGGGCCCGACCGCCACGACCTCGCCTGAGCCCTCGTTGCCGGCGACGAACGGCAAGCCGACCGGCGACGGATACATGCCCATGCGGAAATAAGCGTCGATGAAATTGACGCCGCAGGCATGCTGCTTGACCCGCACCTGGCCCTGACCGGGCGCGCCGATCTCGATATCCTCATAGGTCAAAACTTCGGGCCCGCCGGTTTTATGCACGCGCACCGCAGCAACCATTTCGCTCTCCTGTCACGTCCGCTCCCCGGCGGGACGCGCGATCATAGATAGTCGCCGAAGCTGCGCAAGGCAGAAGCTACGCAAGGCCACCAGTCGGCAGGCGCGCGAGGTCGACGATCCCGGCCGCGGTCGCGATCTTGTGAAGGGATTTTCTCAGGTCCGGCGTCATCGGTTGAACCTAACCTAGCCAGGATTGCGTATCTTGAGCCGACGCTCGGCAAGTCTCGTAATCCAAATGTCCTGTAACCCAAATGCTTGCCACCACGCGACGATGGGGCCAGCATATATCGATTTTTCCGTCGCGAAGACGAGGTATGCCATGTTGCGCGCTGCGCTTGCGACATTACTGGTTTTGCTCGCTGGACATGGTGCGTGCGCCGCCGAGGTTCGCATCGCGGTGCCGAAGCCCTATCTGCAAGACACCTTCTTGAAATCATTACTCGACTCGAGGGAATTGGCTGCGGTCGGCATCAAGCCGGTCGCGTTGCCCACCACGACCGAGCACGAGGCCATGGCTGCGGTGAACTCCGGTACCGCTGCGTTGAGCGTCTTCAGCGTCGCCGAGGCGGACCGCCGCGCCTTGCAAAAGTCCTCCGAAGCGGCACTGCTGTCGCAACCGTTTTTGTTCACGTCGGCCGAAGAAGTCGTGACGATGCAGAGTTCGTTTCTCGGCCAGGCCGCACTCACTGATGCCGGGCAATCAGGTCTTTTCCCTTTGCAGTTGTGGAATCACAACGTGACCTATTTCCTCACCAAGGATCCCATACGCTCCGAAGCCGATTTCAAGAAGCTGACGATCGCGACCGACGCCAATGCCCAAGACGTCAAGATCATGTCCGCCGTCGCCGGCACCGCGAAAGTTTCCGGCAACGGAGGCACGTCGGCGATGATGACAGGCCCGGTCAACGGCTTTGAAACGCAACTCGACGCCGCGACCCAGGAGTTTGTCGCGAAATACGGTCAGAAGCTTTATTTGACGACCGGCTGGCCCGTGACCGGCGTGCTGGCCGCCGCGCCGAATTATTGGCTGGCGCTCAGCGAAGCCGAAAAAAAGGCCTGGCAGGCGGCAGCGGCAGCGGCGCTGGCCGCGTCCAACGCCGAAATTTTGGCCAGAGAAGATACCATCCGCAAGAACCCGAACATCGAGGTGACGAGCCTGGACCATTCCTCGCAAATAGGGCTGGCAAAGCGGGCAGCAGGCGATGGCGTCAAAAAGCTGGAAAACAGCATGGGCTTGTGGAGCAAGGCCGAAACTGAGGTGCACAGTGCATCGCGCGGCGCGCCAGAA
>JASHXZ010000209.1 GCA_030043285.1 Xanthobacteraceae bacterium
GCGGTCATGCTCCGCTCCATTTCCCGCCGGCGCCGTGCCGTTCGCAGGTTCCGTCGGCTGGACTTGTCGAATTTTAGTCCTTTTCACCGCCTAGTGACCAGGACATCCGCAAGGTTAATGGCGCTCGCCTTTGCGTTCGCGGTAGCCTTGCTGTTACATAGGTCCGCACTCTGCTTTTGTCCCGCTTGGCCACTCGACGGACCGCCCACTAAGTGCATCGCATGAAAAGTCGTAAAGCATCGCGTCTGCCGATCTCGCTCGGTTTCCTCGCCGTCATTTCGCTGTTGGCCGTGCCGCTTCTTGGCGCCGCCACTCCGGCGCGCGCCGAAGCCCTGCTGCTGGTCGATGCCGACAGCGGCAAAGTGTTGCGCGCGGAAAACGCCACCTATCCGTGGTACCCGGCCTCGCTCTCGAAGCTGATGACGCTCTACGTCACGCTGAGCGCCGTCCGCGATCATCGCATCACCTTCGACACGCTGTTCACCGTGTCGCGCAATGCCTGGCTGCAGTCGCCGACCAAAATGGGCTTTCCGATCGGCACCCAGGTGACGGTCGATAACGCGCTCAAGATGCTGATGGTCAAGTCGGCCAACGACATGGCGGTGCTGCTCGCCGAAGGCCTCGACGGCTCGATCGACAAGTTCGCCGAGGAGATGACGCTGACCGCGCAGAGCCTGGGCATGACGGAGACGAACTACGTCAATCCCAACGGCCTGCCGGCGGACGGCCAGATCACCTCGGCGCGCGATCTCGCCATTTTGGCGCGCGCGCTGATCAAGCAGTTCCCGCAATACAGCTTCTATTGGCACATCCCGGCGATCAAATACGGCAGGCGCGTGGTGCGCAATTACAACCCGCTGCTCGGCCGCTATCCGGGCGCCGACGGCATGAAGACCGGCTTCATTTGCGCCTCGGGATTCAATCTGGTCGCCACCGCGACGCGCGACAACAAGCGCCTGATCGCGGTCGTGCTCGGCGCGCCGTCGGGCGCAGCGCGCGCCGTGAAGGCAGCGGAGATGCTGGAAACCGGCTTCCGGCAAAACCCGCTGGCCTGGCTGACACCGTCGCTCGGCACCGTCGACGAACTCAAGCCGATCAATACCGATCCGCCCAATCTGAAGGACGAGATGTGCGGCCCGCACCGCAAGCGGCCGCACACCGAGGATGAGGATGTGGACGAAGAGGCCGAGAACGCTCAAAACGGCGGCGTTGCCACCGGCAATGCCGGCGCCGGCGACATTGGCTCCTCGCTGCTCTCGGCATTGCGCGCGCCGACGCCGCAGAACCTGCTGTCGGATGCCGGCCCGGTCGTGCCGATCGTGGTCTATACCGGCCCGACCCGCACCGTACCGCCGCAAGACACCGATGGCGCAACGGCTCATGCCCGGCCGCGCCCCAAGCCGAAGAAGCCGAGAATCGCAGCCGCTCCCGCCGGCGAGCAGCCTGGTCCGGTAGCGGCAAAGCCGAAGGCTGCTCCAAAACCGAAGCCGAAAAATCCCGCGTCCTGATTTTCATCGCCCCGTAGCGGGGATGATCAATCGACTCGGCGTGCTAAAACAGCGCGACCTACGAGCCGGCGGGAGCAGCGTATGGACGCCAAGATGACGATTGCGGCGCTTCAAGCGATGAAGCGCGCGGGCGAGAAGAGCATCGGCGTCGTCGCCTGGGATTATCAGGTCGCCCGCATCGCCGACCGCGCCGGGGTTGATTTCGTTTCGGTCGGCGATTCGGTCGGCGTCAATCTGTGGGGGCGCGAGGAAGTCGCCGAGGTCACGCTCGACGAAATGCTGATCTGCTGTCAGGCGGTACGGCGCGGCGTGACGCGCGCGCTGGTCAGCTGCGACATGCCGTTCGGTCCGGTGCAGGACGGCGTCGACAGCGCGCTCGCTGCCGCCCGGCGCCTGATGAAGGACGGCGGCGCCGATATGATCAAGGTCGATGCCGCGGCTGAGTATCCCGAGGTGGTGCGGGCGCTGGTCGACGCCGGCGTCCCGGTGTTCGCGCAGTTCGGGCTGACGCCGCAAACCGCGATCAAATACGGCATTCCGTACAGCGCGCAGAACTCGCCGGCCGCACAGGCGACTGCCGAAGCCGCCGAGCGGCTCGTTGCCGAGGCAAAACTTCTGGAAAACTCCGGCGCGGCGTTGCTGGATTTCACCAATTCGGGGCCGGTAGCCGGCGCCGCCGTGGTCAAGGCGGTGCAGATTCCGGTAATCGGCGGCTTCGGCGGCGGACCGTGGCTCGACGGCCGCGTCCGGCTTGCCCACACCGCGATCGGCTACGCCGAAAAGTGGCTCGATGCCAAGACCGATACTTACTTCAACACCGCCAAAGGCGCGCTCGAAGCCTTTCACGCACTGATCGCCGACGCCCGCGCCGGCCGGCAGATCAAGGGCTGAAGTAACAAGAAACCGCGTTACGCGGGCGCTCGCTCATTGTGACCATGCGACAGCTTTTCCAGTTCGATAATGACGCGGCCGATCGCGCGCGACCAATCGCCTGGCGAGTCCTGGCGGAACAGCCGGGCGGTCGGATACCAGGGACTGTCCTCGCGATCGAGCAGCCAGCGGAAGTCCGGCACAAAGGGCAACAAGACCCAGACCGGTTTGGCCAATGCCCCGGCCAGATGGGCGACGCTCGTATCGACCGAAATCACCAGATCCAAGCTCGCGATCACCGCGGCCGTATCGACGAAAGTTTCGAGCGCATCCGCAAAATGGACGAGAGCGCCGCAATCCTGCAGCACCGTCGCGTCGTCAGGGCGAACATCCCGTTGCAGGCTTACGAAGTCGGCATCGACGTCGAGGAGCGGCAGCAAGGCGGCAAGCTTGATCGAGCGATTGGCGTCGTTCCTGTGCAGCGCCGAGCCCGACCAGGCAACGCCAACCCGCAGACGACGTTTGGATCCAAGCGCGGCGCTCCACCGTCGCAGGCTTTGCGGTGGAGCGCTCAGGTAAGGCACCTGCGCCGGGATCGTCCCGATACGGGTTCCCAATGCCAGCGGCAGACTGTGCAGCGGACAGTGCAGATCAAAATGTGGAAGTCGATCCTTCGCAGAAATGACTTCTGCGACCCCCGCCAGGCTCGCCACGAGGTCCTGCAGCGGCGCGGGCACTTCCAGGAGCACGCGCAGCTCGCGCGCGGCGACCAAGGGCGCGTAGCGGCAGAACTGAATGGTATCGCCTAATCCCTGTTCGCTGTGCAGCAAGATAGTCTTTCCTGCTGTTGCAGCCTCGCCAAGCCAAAGCGGCTCCGCGAAATCCCGTCGCACCAGCTTGAGGCTTTCATTGCTCCAGCGCCATTCATAGGCGCGCCAGCCGGCGTCGAAATCCCCTTTAAGAAGCTGCAGCAGCGACTTGTTGAAATGCGCCTCGGCATGATCCTGCCGCAGCGCAAGCGCGCGGTCGTAGCTCGCCAGCGCCGCGTCGAACCGTTTCAGCTGTTGCAGCGTATTGCCGCGGTTGGTGAGCGCGTCGGCATAATCGGGCCGCAGCGCCAGCGCCCGGTCGTGGCTCGCCAGCGCCTCTTCGAATTGGTGCAGTTGATTGAGCGTCACGCCGCGGTTGTTAAATGCCTCGGCATAATCGGGCCGCACCGCAAGCGCCCGGTCATAGCTGGCCAATGCCTCCTCAAATCGCCGCAGCTGCTGCAGCGTCACGCCGCGATTGTTGAGCGCCTCGGCATGATCCGGCCGCAGCGCAAGCGCGCGGTCGTAGCTCGCCAGCGCCGCGTCGAGCTGCTGCAGCTCATACAGCGTCACGCCGCGGTTGCTGAGCGCATCGACGTAATCGGGCTGCAGCGCAAGCGCACGGTCGTAGCTCGCCAGCGCCTCCCCAAACCGCTTGAGCTGCTGGAAAGTGACACCGCAATTGTAGAGCGCCGCGGCATCATGCGGCCGCAGCGTCAGCGCGTTCATGTAACTCGCCAACGCCTCCTCGAACCGCTGCAGCTGATGCAAGGTCAGCCCGCGGTTGTTGAGCGCATCGGCATGATCCGGCTGCACCGCAAGCGCGCCATCGTAGCTCGCCAGCGCCTCCTCGAACCGCTGCAGGAGGTGCAGCGTCACGCCGCGATTGTGAAGCGCGTTGGCATGATCGGGCCGCACCGCCAAGGCGCGGTCGTAGCCTGCCAGGGCCTCGCCAAGCCGCCATTGCGCTCCGTCAATGGCCGCGATCAAGAACAGGGCGTCAAAACAATCGGGATCGGTGCTGACGATTGTCCGCGCCAGACGATCGGCCTCTCCCAGCTGTCCGCGTTCATAGGCCGCGACCGCCCGCTGCAGCGCCGCGGGCGATGCCAGGGTCATGTCGGCCATCTGTAAGCCTCCCGGCACCATCCTGACATGGTGGCCATCGCCGTTCAATTTCGGAGGAATGTTTACCGCGCGCGGAATATTGCGACGTCGCGGTCGAGCAGCAAATAGAAGCAAACGTGCCGCAGCGGGTGATTGAATTCTTGAACAAAATCCAACGCGTGATGGCAGCTCATACTTCCCTATGCCGCCATCCGCAGTGGCGCCTCGGTGACCGCCTGCAGCGCATCGAGCGTGAGGCCCGGCACCATCTCGCGCACCGCAAAGCCCTCAGGCGTCACATCGATCACCGCGAGATTGGTGTAGATGCGCTTGACCACGCCGATCGCGGTCAGCGGATAGGAGCAGCGGCGCACCAACCGGCTCTCGCCGGTCTTGGTGGTGTGGTCCATCAACACCCACAGCCGCGGCGTGCCGGCGGCGAGGTCCATGGCGCCGCCGACCGCCGGCGCGTTGTCGGTCGTCGTCGCCCAGTTGGCGAGGTCGCCGTTCGCGGCGACCTGAAAGGCGCCGAGCACGCACAGATCGAGATGGCCGCCGCGAATGAGCCCAAAGCTGTCGGCGTGGTGCATGTAGGAGCCGCCGGAT
>JASHXZ010000108.1 GCA_030043285.1 Xanthobacteraceae bacterium
CGCATTCTCGAGGTGCGCTACGAGGACGTCGTCGCCGATCTGGAGCGGCAGGCGCGGCGCCTCATCGCCTATTGCGGGCTGCCCTGGGACGATCGCTGCCTGTCGTTCCACAAGACCGACCGGCCGGTGCGGACTGCAAGCGCCACCCAGGTGCGCCAACCGATCTACACATCGGCCATCGGCCGTTGGCGCGCCTATGAGGCGCATATCGCGCCGTTGCTCAATGCCCTCGGCATCGCCGCGGTCGAGGTATAAGCGAAGCAAGCGAGGCCAAGTTATACGACTGCGCAACCGGGATGCGCATGCGCAGGACCGCGCGTTGCGGCCGAGCACAGTCGGGGACCATCGTTGCTCGAGCTTCCGTCCGGATATCGCGTGCAATTTGAATACACGCTGGATTTGCACAACTTAGCGGAAGCCGCACTCTTGACTTTAGGGTGGCCATTACACAGTCTTCGAATCTGGGTTGTATCGTCCACTTACGGGGGCTGCGCGACTTGAGGCGCCTGAACTCTCGCTGAGGGCAACGCCATCGCGCCTAATTCGCCGGCAAACGACGAAAACCAAGTCTCCCCGAACTGTGCGGTGACGACCGTGCAACGAAGGCCCGATGAGCCATGAAAGGGAGGTTGTCCTATGTCACGTAAAGACGAGAGCCTGTGGGTTCGTGAAGATGCAGACCGCGGCAAGTGGCGCGATGCCGAGCGGGCGCGCTTGAACCGGCGCGAAATCCAGCAGGCGCTGTCGAGCGGTCAAATCTCGCGACGGGATCTCGTCAAGTGGGGCCTTTACAGCAGCGCCGCGGTGATCGCGCCGGTCGGCGGCTTGAGCCCATTCGTGCGCAGCGCCCACGGCCAGACTGCCGCGAGCGCGCATTTCCACACCGGCGCTGGTGGCACCGGCGTGCCGACCGGATTGCCGGCGAGCCCGACCTTCGGCGTTGCGCCGTTCAGTTCGCCGCTCTACCGCATGGACATTCTGCCGCAATACTACGTGCCGGGTAGCCTGGCAGCGAAATACCCGATGCCTTCGATACCGCAGAGCACCACGGCGCTCAGTCCGACGCCTATGGCGGAGGCCAATACCACCCAGCAGCCGGTCAATCCGTTGCTGGTCAATGGCACGACAGGTCTGACCGGACCGATCGAAGGGCGGCCGCCAGGCTCCATCTGGGCGCACCAGCAATTCAGTCAGTTCCCGCCGCAGATTCAGATCGACATCAACACAAAGGATGCAACGTCCAATTCTAGCTACCACCCCGGCGTTGCCTCGAATTTCAACAGCGGCATCAGCGCGTCTTCTTCGGTCCCCGGCGCCTTCAGTCCTCACTTCCCGGCACAGACCAACAATTCGTTGTGGCTGTTCGAGGCCACGCTGCCGCCCAAGCTGATGATTTCGCGCTACGGCTTCCCGGCCTTGATGCGCGAATACAACAACCTGCCGTTCAGCATAACGCAGAATGGCGTCAACAAATTCGGCCGCCATACGATCAGCACGCACGAGCACAATGGGCATCATGGCGCGGAGAACGACGGCTTCACCGGCGCCTATTTCTTCCCCGGCGAGTTCTACGACTATCACTATCCGTGGACGCTGGCGGGCTGGACCTCCATCAACACGGGAGCGACCGTGCAGCAGGCCGGCGGCCCGGATGGCAATGGCGGCATCGTTCAAGTGCCCGGCGATTGGCACGAGACGATGAGCTCGCACTGGTTCCACGACCACATGTTCACGTTCACGGACGAGAACGTTTACAAGGGTCTGGCGGCCATGAACAACATCTACAGTGCGCTCGACCGCGGCAATGAAGGCCACAACGACGGCGTCAACCTGCGGCTGCCCAGCGGCACGCAGCAGGATTTCGCCAACCTGGAATATGACATCAACCTGATGTTCGCCGACAAGGCCTGGGACTCCAACGGCCAGCTCGACATGGATACCGCGCAGTTC
The DNA here is from genome assembly GCA_030043285.1 of Xanthobacteraceae bacterium. Taxonomy (GTDB): domain Bacteria; phylum Pseudomonadota; class Alphaproteobacteria; order Rhizobiales; family Xanthobacteraceae; genus BOG-931. The sequence continues at coordinate 1,951 of JASHXZ010000108.1, forward strand.
GACGGCTTCCTCGGCGATCAGATGACGGTCAATCTCTGCTGGAAGCCGTTCCTGCAGGTCTATGCCCGCAAGTACCGCTTCCGCATGTTGAACGCTGCAGTGTCGCGCTTCTTCGTGTTCGCGCTCAGCGACAGTTCGAACATGGTCTATATCGCCAACGACGGCAATCTGCTGCCGGCCCCGGTGACGGCAACGCAGCTCGACCAGCTCGGCGTCGCCGAGCGCTACGATATCGTGATCGACTTCTCACGCTACTATAAGGGCGCGAAGCTGGACCTGGTCAACCTGCAAGAGCAGACCGACGGCAAGCTGCCCGGGACCATTCTCACGGTGCCGGAAGCCATGAAGGGCGTTTCGGCCGATCCCTGTGTCGGGCCGTGCTTGCAGTTCCAGGTGTTGGGCCCGCCGCCTCAGAACGACGTCAGTGTCATCCCCGCGACGATGGTCCCCAATCCGGCCGAGCCGACGATCAACAACAATCGGACGTACGTATTCGGTCATCAAGGCGAGCTTACCCAAGACAATCCGGTCACGACCTACACCGGCAACGGCACGAACGGCGGCAACGGTAGTGGTCTCGGCACCTGGGGTATCGGAACCTATAACACTACTGCGCTCTTCAACACCGGCCCAACGACCTGCGACGTCGGCAGCGGCACGATCGGCAATGGCAACGACGATGCCAACTGCCAGTTGTTGGCGGACTTCGGTCGCGTCAGCTCGGCGCCGACCTATGGCACGGCGGAGACGTGGACGCTGGTCAATGGCGGCACGTGGGACCACCCGATCCACATCCACTTCGAGGAGGGTCACATCCTTGCGCGCGACGGCAGCGCCGCCAACGTTCCGCCTTGGGAACAGGGCCGCAAGGACGTCTATCGGC
>JASHXZ010000210.1 GCA_030043285.1 Xanthobacteraceae bacterium
AGGTAATTTCACGGTTCTTCAAGGTCACCGTTATTCCGCCACCATCACGCTCGGCTTCTTCGAGGCGGCGGCGAGCAATGATCAAGTCGCTCAGGTGTTCGTAGGCTCCGGTTTCCAACAGGTCAGCGTTACCGGCAGCGGCACCGTGCGTCAGGCGTTGGGTACCTGGCCTGGACCGAACACGACCGTGGCTCTCGATCCGCACGTGAGCAACGTGACTGATCTCGGATCGGCAGCGCTCGCGGCATAATTCGGCGCCGATGAAACGCGCACCGGCGTAGCCGATGCTTGAGAGCCTTCCGGTCAAACAACGCTTCAAGTGATCGGTGAGCCTCACCCCAGCAACGAATAGACTAAGTTGGTCTATTCGTTGCTAATCAAACGCTCACGCTTCCGCCGGCTCCGGCACGGTTGATGAAGCCCCGGCCGGCTTCGCCGGCTCGAGCGCATTGGCGACGGCTTCTTCGACGCGCTCGAGCCAGATGAACTCCATGTCGCGGCGGTCGATTTCGACAATCCGGAAATCGCCGCCGACCTCGAGCGCTACATGCGCTCGGCCTCGACCGACGCCAAATCGCGCGTCGCCCTGATGCGGCTGATTTGGGATTTTCTCGGCACCGAATTCGGCAGCCGCCACGCCCAATACGAAAAATTCTACGGCGGCGCCTCGTTCCTGGTGAAGCAGAACGTCTTTCGCAATTTCGACTTCAAACGCGCCACGGCGCTGGTCGATCGGGCGCTGAAGTTGCCGGAGCCTGAGTAGGGCGGGCGACGCGGTTAAAATCACCGCGTGATGAGTTTTCCGATCTCCGCCATTGGCAAACCCAGCCGGAGAGAGGAGCTCGAGAGTCGTGCAAAGCTGTTGGCCTCATAAAAGGCCACGACCTGTTCGCTGATGGCATCGACGACCAGCATTGAAGAACCGACGACATACGCACTGGCGTAGGCTCTTCGCATTGCATCGGCGACGAGGAGCGTGCCCAGTCCCTGACCTTGCCGACCTGCCGCAACGGCCAGCCGACCCACGAGCGTGGCGCTGACCAGCGGATATCGCGGCAGATGCTTACGAGCCGCGATGGGCACGTCGCCCTGAGAAAGCGAGGTCGCGCACAGTGTGTAATAGCCAAGTACGCCGGCGGGCTCATGTTGATCGACAAGCACGAAAACACTGTTGGCCCTCCGCCTCACGTCCTGGCCAGCGTACATCTGCAAATATTGGTCAAGGCTGTCGATACCGCAGGTGAACCGGACACGGTCGTGATGCGCTGCCAGCGGCTCGGTCTTTAGATCGGGCGGCAGTGCCCTGGTCATCAACCTACCACGACACGCCGCTTGTGTTCCGCCAGGGCGCGAATGAGCCGCTTGCTCGGCTTGGGCGGATTGATCAATGTATCGAAGAAGGCCTTCCGCTCCTGCTCCGACAGCACCAGCGTCTCATGTTCGGCGATGGTGCGCCGTGCCGCATTGGCGAGCGTCGTTACGCAGAAGTCGGTCACCTTGCGGCGCTCGAAATTTGCTGCGCGCTCGATCAGGTCCTTGGTCTGCCGGTCCAGCCGAAACCCGATCCGCTCGGCGCGTGTAGGTGCTTGCCCCAGAATCTTTGCGTGCTTGCGTCCCATGGCGGATTTCTCGCTCGATTGTCAATTGAGCGTCAATGTACGTCATTTTGACGACAAACTCAAGCAGGCGCGAAAACCAAGTTTACAAGAAAAGGCTTACGCCTCCGCGTCCGCCAGCTCTGGCACGGTCGGCGACGCCGTGGCCGGCTTGGCCGGCTCGAGCGCCGCGGCGACGGCTTCCTCGACGCGCTCGAGCCAGATGAACTCCATGTCGCGGCGGGCGACTTCGGGGATGTCGTCGTAGTCGCGGCGGTTGCGCGCCGGCAGCATGACGCGCCGGATGCCGGCCGAGTGCGCGGCCACGACTTTTTCCTTGATGCCGCCGACCGGCAGCACCAGGCCGCGCAGGCTGATCTCGCCGGTCATCGCGGTGTCGCTGCGTATCGTGCGGTCGGTCATCAGCGAGACCAGCGCCATGAACATGGCGACGCCGGCGCTCGGGCCGTCCTTCGGCGTGGCGCCGGCCGGCACGTGCACGTGGATGTCGCTCTTGTCGAACCGCTTCGGATCGATGCCGAGCGCCGTGGCGCGGTTCTTGACGATGGAGAGCGCCGCGGTGGCGCTTTCCTTCATCACGTCGCCGAGCTGGCCGGTAAGGATGAGCTTGCCGGAGCCCGGAATGCGCGTCGCCTCGATGAACAAGATGTCGCCGCCGACCGGCGTCCAGGCGAGCCCGGTGGCGACGCCGGGCACGCTCACCCGCATGGCGACTTCGTTCTCAAATCGCGGCGCGCCAAGGATCGGCACGATATCGTCGCGGCTGATGCGGATCGGGCCGCTGCCGCCTTCGGCGATGCGCACCGCGGCATGGCGCAGCGCCTGGCCGATCGCACGCTCGAGGCTGCGCACGCCGGCTTCGCGGGTGTATTTGTCGATGATCTCGGCAATGACGTCGTCGCCGATCTCGACCTGGCCGTCCTTGAGCCCATTCGCCTCGAGCTGCCGGCGCACCAGATAGCGCCGCGCGATCTGCAGCTTCTCCTCGGCGGTGTAGCCGGAGAGGCTGATGATCTCCATGCGGTCGCGCAACGGGCCCGGCACGGTGTCGAGCACGTTCGCGGTGGTGATGAACACCACGCGCGACAGGTCGAACGGCACCGCGAGGTAATTGTCGCGGAACGTGTTGTTCTGCTCGGGATCGAGCACTTCGAGCAACGCCGCGCCGGGGTCGCCGTGGAAGCCGGCGCCGAGCTTG
>JASHXZ010000211.1 GCA_030043285.1 Xanthobacteraceae bacterium
TTGACAAAAGCGACAAACAAGTCGCCCAGGATCAGGGTGCGATTGCGGCACTTCAAAGGCAGGTCGCTGACCTAAATAACGACCTAAGCCAATATGCGAAAGCCGAAGAAGCTCGGAAACGCGCGGCGCATACAAAGCAAGCCTCACCTCAAAAGGACCCGATCAATGCGACTGTGCAAGCTATGGATAGCTATGGAATCCCAACAAACGGAGCGGTTTCATTTCTCAACGGTCACTACACAATTAAGGGTTATTATGACATCGTCAAAAAGTCGTGCACGATTGTTCTCACTGACACCACATTGGACGCTGGTGATGACGACGCACAGCAATCCATTGCGATTGTGGAGGGGCAAGCCGGCATTTTCACTATCGATGGCCGACATGTAAAAATCATATTCCTTGGCGAAGGCGACCGACGCTGCAATATCACTGCTACTCTCATGCCTTAATTTCTGAAGCAAGAATAGCCCGGATTGCGGGTTGCGCGATCTGGACTATCAGCTGAATGGCAACAAATAGCGATGCGCGGTAGGCGGGGCAATACGCATCGTTCTGCGCCACCGTCCAAATTTGAATGGCAAACGTCCCCTCAGGTATCCCTAAATCTTCAGCGGGATCGACTGCGCGTTCTGAAAATAGTTCAGCGGGTCCCATTGCTGCTTGGCGCGGACCAGGCGCGGCAGGTTGCCGCCGTAATAGAGCCGCAGCGCCGTCTGCAGGCCGTAGGCGTTGAGCGCGGTGTCGCAATAATTGATGTAGCAGCCGTCGACGTTATTGGTCGGATCCTTGACCGGATCCGGAATGCCGCCGGAGGCAGCGTAGACCTCGCGATAGAAATCGTTGATCCAGCCGATATAGACGTCGCCGTCGGGACCGTTGCCGCTCAGCGGGTCCTGCCAATAAGTCTGGTACTGCAGCTTGTAGATCGAGCTGCGCTGCCAGACCGCGGTGGCCTCGGGCGCCACAGTGTTGATCTTGCCGCCGTAGCTGTCGACCTGAAGCAGCGATTGCGACATGTCGATGGCATCGCTGGGCGGCGTCCAGGTCAGATATTTGTAGATCGTCTTGATCTGGCCATCCGGAAAGTCCTTGCGCATATAGGCCGACTTGTATTTGCCCTTCTGGTTCGGGCCCGAGCCGTCGAGCGTCTGCACCGCCTCGATCCAGCGCAAATTCTGGTACGACTTCGGCGTGGCGACAAACACCGGATGGCCGACGATCGGTCCGGCCGGCGGCGTGGCGTCCTTGTCGAGGCCGAATTTGGCAAGCGCGCGCTGCAAGTCGGCACGCAGCGTGCGGTCCTCGGTCGGAGCGTCGTAGGTCATCTGCGCAACCAGCGACACCTTGCCGGCCTGCTTATGGGTAAGCTTGAGCAGGCCAAAGAAGCTCGGCGGCATGGTGCGCGTCAGATACTGGAAAAACGCGATGATCTGCCCGAGGTAGCCGGCGCCGTTCTGGATGATGGTGTCCCACGACCAGCTCCAGGTCGCGATCTCGGCGTATTGCGGCGCCACCGGCAGCGCGGCGAATTCGTAGCGCGTGATGATGCCGAAATTGCCGCCGCCGCCGCCGGTGTGCGCCCAGAACAGATCCTGGTCGGGCCCGCCCGGGCTGGTCTTGCCGACCTGACTGAAGACGGTGCTGCCGCTGCGGTTGACGCTGACCACATGAACGCCGCTCAGCCAATCGACGGTCAGGCCGAACTGGCGCGACAGCAGACCATAACCGCCGCCGCAGATGTGGCCGCCGAGGCCGACCGAATAGCAGGAGCCGGCCGGCAGCGTGCGGCCGAAGCGCCAATAAAGCTGGCGGTACATGTCCCAGTTGGTGCCGCCGCTCTGCGCGAAGAAAACGTTGCGCTGCCCATCGAAACCGCAATCGTTGAGCAGGCTGATATCGATCAGCGCCAGCGTGTCGGCGCTGAAGACGAAATCCTCGTAGCAATGGCCGCCGCCGCGCACGCGGATTTTTCCCGGCCCGAACGGCAGCGCCTGCGTCAACGCCTGCTGCGCCCCCGCTTCCGTCAGCGGCACGAAGATCTTGGCGCAGTTCGGTGCGGTCCAGCGCCGGTTGAAGCCTTGGGTGAGGCCGACGAATTGCGCGCTGTTGGGTTCGAGCACCAGAAGATCGGTGCCGGCGCCGCCGCCGGCAGCCTCGACAAGCTGTTCCTTCGCTTGCGCAAACGGCTTGCCGGTCGCGGCAAGCAGGCCCGCGATCGAGCCCGCAATGGCACGCCGTCGCGTCAGATAAGGCGATGAGCGCATCGGATTGAGTTTGCCGTGCCGGCGAATTGTTGCCGAGCCGATTCGCGACCTTAAACCAAAAATTGTGAAGCCACAATGATTGCGTCACGGAGTGCGAACGCAACGGCGAACGCGCCGCTTCGCTCGCAGTGAAGATACGATACGATATCTTAACCGGAAATCATCTAAACAACCTGAAATCATATCGACTGAGACGCGCAACTCTTGCGGCACGGGTATCTTTTTGCTATACCCGTTTTAGTAGAATGCACTTCAAACCCGCAGGAGAAGACTTTTATGCGCACCAACTCTCTGGCAACCGCCGTCGTTGCCGTAACTTTGCTCGGATCGGCCGCAACGACGGCGCTGGCCCAGACCCAACCAGAGGCCGACGGTCTTCGCAATCGCAGGTATTGCGAGATATTGCTTGGGTATGTTTACGCAGCCAGCATCAATACGCCGGTCTTCAATACGATCGGATACAATTATTGCCCACAGGACAAGATGTCGTCCTTTAATCTGGACGAGCTGAAGAAGGAGAACGCCGCCGACGTGATTTTGCTCAACGGGCCACGCCATTGGGTGCTGGACGCGATCGACGGCCTGGATGTTTCCGGCTCGGGAGAGACGAAGAATTTCGGCGGCATCGAAATGACCAAGGCCGGCCGCATCCAATTGCCGCTCAGCGCCCTGAAGGGGTTCACTCCGACTCCGTACACCACGAGCGAGGTTTCGCGAACGACGATTTCGACCTACGACGCCCACAAGGCGGTGTTCGAGCTCACCGATCCCAGTGGCAACGTCTATATCATGCAAAGTTACTCGCAGCAGGTCGATCCCAACCTGAAAATGTCCGATCTGCCGTCGCTCGGCTCCCACCTCGAGCTGCCCGCCGGCTGGACCTATAAAACCGAAATCCTTCAAGCGAAATTGGAATTAGATTCCAACGGCCTGACAACCGTCGTTCAGGACGAGCTGGACGATACGTATCAGAAGCGCTGACCGCCGCGGTTTTGCGGACCTCGGCGAACAGTATCTCCGAGGAGGAAAGGTCCGGGCGCCATCAGCCAACGAACGGGCCGATCTCAATGCGCTTTCATCCATTGAGGTCGGCCGAGAGGCCGGCGCGGCTCGCGCCGTGACGATACGGTACGTTAACGAAAAATCATCTAATCAACCGAAATCATCCTGCCATAAATTCCGCAACCATGGCGATAAGCGTATTTTAATGATCTACCCGTAAAGGTAGAACGAGTTCAAACCCGCGGGGGAAAACGTTCATGCGCACCAGCTCTCTGGCGACCGCCTTCGTTGCCGCAACTTTGCTCGGATCGGCCGTAACGACGGCGTCGGCACAGACCGGATCGTCGGTCTCGGGCGATCTTCGGGATCGCAGGTACTGCGAGGTATTGCTCGGATATGTTTATGCAGCCCAGATAAATGCGCCGGTCTTCAACACGATCGGATTCAATTATTGCCCGCAGGACAAGTGGTCGTCCTTGGATTCGAACGCGCTGAAGACGGAGAACGCCGCCGACGTGATTTTCCTCAACGGGCCACGCCATTGGGTGATGGACGCGATCGACGGCCTGGACGTTTCCGGCTCGGGAGAGACCAAGAATTTCGGTGGCATCGAAATGACCAAGGTCGCCACCACGCAGGTGCCGCTCGTGGCGCTCAAGGGCGGGCTCACGCCAACGCCGTATACCACCATGCAGGTTTCGCGGACGACGATTTGGATCTACGACGCCCACAAGGCGGTGTTCGAACTCACCGATCCCAGCGGCAACGTCTATGTCATGCAAAGCTATTCGCAGCAGGTCGATCCCAATCTGAAAATGTCCGATCTGCCGTCGCTCGGCTCCCACCTCAAGCTGCCGGCCGGCTGGAGCTATAAAACCGAAATCCTCCAACAGAAATTGGAATTAAATTCCAACGGCCTGGCCACCATCACGCACGACGACCTGCAAGATACCTACCAGAAGCGCTGAGGGCAGGGCGGTTTCGGCGGCTTAGTTCGGTGACTTGGGCGAACAGGATCTCCCTCTTCCTGTTCGCTCCGATCCCGTGCGTGAGCGATCAGGAATCCCGATCCGGTCGCAATTGCAAGCCCGCCATCTGTGCGGCGGCGGGCGCGTCTTAATCAGCCGCCAAGGCGGCAAGCGGAGAAGTCATCATGCGAGCGCGGATCATCTCGATCCTTCTGGGTCTCCTGGCCGGCGTCGCCGTCACCGATGCCGGCCACGCCAGCGACATGCAGGCCTGGCAGGCCTGGATCGAAAAATTGGGTCACACCTACGAGGTCGATCGCGGAACGATCTTCGAGGTCGACAATGCGGCGTGCCAGCAGTTCATAGCGGTTTTTGGCACCTGCTTCGGCAACAATGCCGCCGCGCCCTACCTCGTTCCGGTGCCGCCGATCGACGGCTCGGTTATCGATCCATACTACGCCAGCACCTTCACAATGCCGGGCCAGAGCGCGACGTCCGGCGAGGCCGGCTCGCCAAGCAACATGTTCTACCGCCTCGCCGCCGGCGATGCGCTGGTCGTGATCATGTCGCCGCCGCCGCGGCTCGCCTATCTCGGCTATCAGAGCTACGTGTTCACGCGCTCGGCGAGCGACTATCCGGCGAGCGCAGCCGACGACGCGACGCTGTCGCCCGATCCCACTCGGTACGAGATTCTCGGCAGCGTCGGCAACGACATCAACGACGTGGTGGTGCAGAACAGAATCGGTTCGGATTCATTCTGGGGCGGCGACCCGATCGTGTACGTGACAACCTCCGACCCAAAGCTCGCCGATGCCATCGTGTCGGACGCGGCGGCGTCCGGGCTTGATGCCAAGCGCATCTTCGTCGAGCCGGTTGGCGCCAACGTCAAAACCGGCAAGACGTTTGCGGCCGACGACCGTATCACGCTGCTGCGCTACGCACTGCCGGAGAATGAGACGGCGTCGTCGCAATGGCTCGCCAATCTCAAATCGAACATGCAGGCGTACCGCGTCGCGTTGCCGCCGAGCCGGCTCGCGCCGCCGCAATATCCGACCCAGGCCTACACGCCCAAGACCGGCAACAACGAAGCGAGCCTGAAGGCGCCGTTCGACGAATTGTCCGGGCTGCTGGCCGGCTGGCTGAAGCAGCACCAAAGTGCCGGTCCCACCAGAACCTGCGACGCTTCGCAGAGCGATCACGTCGATAAAAATCATGAGCCCTACGGCACGCTCGTCGGCAAAGACTGCATCGCCGACGGAAGGTCGTGCCTGGCCGACAACCAGGATACCGATGCCTACCGGACCGCTGTCATCGGTGCGCTGATGAGCGGCAACCTGGCGATCTTCACCGGCGTCAACCACGCCGTTACCGACAACGCGTCGTATCTGTCGCTGTCGGTCTACAACGGCCAGACCACCGCCGGCGTGGCGAGCGCATCGCAAACCAATCCTGCGGCCGTCGGGTTCGAGAGCGGCGACATGACCGGTTCTGCCGAAGCGGTCCTCAAAAGCCTCGGGCTCTATGATTCGGCGTCGCCCGCGCTGAAGGCGGCGCTGCCCAAGCTCTATGTCCAATTTTTCGCGCGAGAGTGTGGAGCTCAAGACCGCTGCGTCAAGATCGCGACCGCCGACGTGCCGCTCGCCGTCCCGATCGCGATCACACAACGCGCCTATGTGCGGCCGGGATCGACCACCGGAGCCGACCCCGACATCATGCAGGGACCGCGCGCCATCTTTCAATCGCACACGACCCTGTGTCCGCTGCCGAAAACAAAAAAGCGAATGAGCCGCCGCCCGTAAGTGCTCGGCGAGCCGGTGCCTATGCCCGCCGGCGCGCCCCGCGCTGGCGGAGCGCTTGTTCAGCGCGCCATCGCCTCGGCCAGTTCGTCGGCGAACCGCCGGCTCACGACGCGGCTCCCGCGTTCGCTCGGAGGCGAGGCCCACGCCACGACCCGATCGGAATCGGCGAGCCCGTGATTCTCGATGACCTCGCATGCCAAGGTCGCGGCCTCGGCTGCGTTGCTCGCGAACGATGCCACCACGACGCCGCTTTTGAACAGGCCGTCGATCGGGACTTCGTTGAGCGGCGCAAAGCCGTTGCCGCTCAGGTCCGTCATCAGCGCCAGCGGCAGCGCGCTCACGAACGGCCGCATGTTGCGCCGCACCCGCGGCGGCCGCCAAAACAGGTCGACGCGCACATGCCCCTGGTCGGTGCAAACTCGGCACACGACGCCGTGACGGGCGACCGCGCGTTTGAGCGTGACGATTTGATACTCGACGTCCGCCATACTCGAGATCGATGCTCTTTATGTTTGTAAAATCTACGACTATAATCTAGGATCGTAGGCGCTTCCCGTCATTAAATGCCCACCAGAAGTTCGTTTGACAAGGTCTAACGAGTGAGCGACAGCTAAAACTCAACCTGTTCGGCTATGGCGTGGCGCGCGCCGCTGCAAAGCGTCGCGGAATGTTCACGCAGCCGTCCGCGCTGCTGCGGCCTTGCAGAACTCCGCCAGCAGATCGGCGAGGCGTCGCGTCGCCGGACCAGCGTCGGGACGCACCACCAGCGCCATCTCGGTGCTGCTGAGTTTTGCAAATCCCTCCTTCGTCCCCAATACGCGATGGTCGGCGAGGACGGCGACGTCCGACAGGATGCTGACGCCGAGGCCGACCGAAACGGCGGCCTGAATGCCTGACAGATTGGGACTCGTATAGGCGACACGCCAGGTGCGTCCGGCGGTCTCGAGCAGATGAATGGCGCGCCTGCGGTACAGGCAGCCCTGTTCGAAGACGGCGAGCGGCAGGGGATCGCGGCGGTGGTCGACCGGAAACCGTTTGCTGGTCACCCAGTGGAGCCGTTCCGGCCACGTCGCAACGGCGCTCTCACTCGCGTCGCCGGCATCGCGCTTGATCAGCGCAATATCGAACTCGCCGCGCGCCAGATCGCGGCGCAGCCGGACGTTCTGATCGCAGCGCACGTCGAGCCGCAGGTCGGCACGCGAGCGGACGAACCTCGACAGCATGTGAGCCAGCCGATAGGCGGCGAAGTCTTCCGGGACGCCGAGACGCACGATGCCGTCAGGCGCAGCGCCGGCAACGACGTCGCGCGCTTCCTCAATCAGCGCCAGGATGCGCCGCGCGTAAGCGAGCAGGCGCTCGCCATCTTCCGTCGGCGCAACCCGCTTGCCTTTCCGCAACAAGAGCGGCCGGCCGATGCTGCCCTCGAGCCGCTTGATCTGCTGGCTCACCGTCGATTGGGTGCGGTGGACGCGCTCGCCGGCGCGGGTGAAGCCGCCGGCATCAACCACCGAGACGAAGCTGCGCAGCAGTTCGAGGTCCATCGTCGGGAAACCTCTGCGGCGACCCGTTCGGAACGCATCCGCAACAGGGTCGTGTAAGTAGAGCTATTCGACTTTCAACTGAATGCTATCATATCATTTAATTTCCAAATACCAAGAAAGGCGCATAGGCGGGTCTTGGGACACGGAGCACCCCGGAGCCCATTCCATGCGCCTTGTGCCGCCGATTTCCATCGCCCGCGGGGTCAACACCGAACCGCTGCTGATCGCCACGTTCTGCGTGCTGTGGAGCCTCGCCTTCGGGATGTCGAAGCTCGCGCTGGCGGACTGTCCGCCGCTGCTGCTGGTCACGATCCGGCTCCTGGTGGCCGGCGTGATCACGCTCGGCATCGCCGCGATGCTGGGCGCGAAACGGCGCCTCGGCTGGCGTGACGGACTGGTTCTGGCTGCGCTCGGCGTCGTCAACAGCGCGTGTTATTTGGGCTTCAGCCACCTCGGCATGCGCCTTGTGCCGTCAGGGCTGATGGCGCTGATCGTCAGTACAAACCCGGTGCTCACCGCGCTTCTTGCCGCCTGGTTCCTCGGCGAGCGCAT